>JABCYT010000451.1 GCA_013290035.1 Alphaproteobacteria bacterium | reverse complement strand
CGAAACTCTGGTCGGCGAGCGTCTCAGGCATTGGACGCCGCGTCTCTTTCCCGGAAACGGCGCAGCCGCTCTTCGGCCTGGTCCATCTCGAGCCGCAAGGCCGCATCGGCCGCCGCCTGTTGCGCCTGCTCGGCCAGCGCGCGTTCGCTGATCTCCCGCCAGTCCTCCGGCCGGCGGTTGCGCAGCCAGTACATGCAGGCCCTGGTTTCGGGCGGGACATGTGCGGTGTAGGTCACCGTCCTGGGCTCGCCGCGATAGAGGAAGACCTTCTCGGCCGGGCGGTTGTAGCCGGTGACGCGGGTGAACAGCGATTCGACCGCGATGGCATCGGCGACGTCGCGGCCCTGCTGCACGGCCTCGGCGAACTCGGGATGGCTGGCGATCCACAGGTCGATGGTGCTGCGGGCGACGCCGAAGCGGCCGGCCAGATCGGGATTGGTGGCGCCGCGCGCGCAGAGTTCGCGGGCACGGCTGGCGTGCTCGGGTTTGTAGAGGGTTGGGCGTCCGGGACTGGACATGGCTGATGCTCCTGAAGGGGCGGACGGCATACTTAAGTGAAACTTGGCATATTGTCAAGTATCACTTTTGCCCGGCTCGCGGTCGCAGATCGAATTTTCGGGCGCCATAGCGCCCGAAAATGCCGTTTGCCCCAGTGACCCCCTCACCCAGCCTCTCCCCCTGGCGGGGGAGAGGAACATGAAAGAAGGGTCAGAGGCGGCCGTACGCGCCCGGGAAGTCGTCGATATTGAGGGTCGGCACGCCCGGCACACGCACCAGCCGGCTGTCATGCGTGCCGTCGGGCGCGAGGCGGTGTTCGACATAGCCCACTTCCTTGGTGCCGTAGCAGGGCTGCAGGCGGTCGGGAATAACATACGCCGTCGACGTCCCCCAAACGTGGTGGGTGCCGACGGCCTGGGTGCTGCGGTGCTGATGGACGTGGCCGCAGGCCACCAGCGCCGGCACCACGCCGCCCAGCAAGGCCACCAGCCGCCGGCGCGGCGCGGGATGGACGAAGCGGCCGGTGATCTCGGTCTCACCGAGGTCGCGGTCGAACATCGGCCTATGCAGGAAGAGCGCGAGACGGCGCGAACCAAGACCAGCCGCCGCGTCGGCGATGGCTGCGTCCTGCTCCGGTGCCGCCGAAAGGTCGCTGCCCAGGAGCTGGGCGTTGATGCCAAGCAGCCGCCAGCCCGGCACGTCCAGCGACCACCAGTCGGCGCCGAAATGCCGGAGGTAGCGCTCGCGGCGCACTGCGCTGATCGTTTCCTCGCCGTGCGCCGACGCGTCCTGGCAGTCGCCGAGATCGTGGTTGCCTGGCAGGAACCGCACCGGCAGGTCGAGCCCGTCATGCAGCGCGCGCGCCGCCGCAAGGTCGCTCTCGCTCGACGCGCCGTCGAGGGCGATATCGCCCGAGTTGAGCACGAGGTCGGGCCGGTCGGCGCGCAACGCCTCGCCGATACGGACGAAATTGTCGACGAAGAACGGCTTGTCGTCGCTGAGATGGGTGTCGGAAATCTGGGCGATGCGGAAGGTCATGCGGCAAGCCTAGTCCGGCGATGTTGCAGAAAAGCGACCTCGAGATAGCTCCCTACGTCAGTGATGCTGCGACAATGGCGGCGCCACCTCTTCCAGCGGCCGGCGCTCAGCGTTGACGCCGAGCTTGAGGACGACCAGCGCGGCCACGATCATCACCGCCGCGCCCAGCATGTAGCCCAGCACGATATCGTTCGGGCGCTCGCTCGCGATCAGCACGCCGAACAGCCACGGACCGCCGACGCCGCCCAGCAGGGTGCCGAAGGAATAGAACAGCGCGATGGTGAGCGCGCGGATCTCCAGCGGAAAGCTTTCGCCCACGGTCAGATAGGCCGCACTCGCCGCCGCCGAGGCGAAGAAGAAGACGATGCTCCACATCGCCGTCTGCGTCGTGGCGTCGAGCAGGCCCAGGTAGAAGAGCTGGGCGGTAACGGCCAGCAGCAGGCCGGACAATCCATAGGTGGCGAAGATCATCGTCTTGCGGCCGACCGAGTCGAACAACGGGCCGAGCAGCAGCGGTCCGAGGAAATTGCCGACGGCGAAGGGCAGGATGTAGAGGCCGACCCTGTCGGCGGCCACGCCGTAGAAGCGCGTCAGCACCAGCGCGTAGGTGAAGAAGATGGCGTTGTAGACGAAGGCCTGCGACGCCATCAGGACGAGGCCGAGCGTGGTGCGGCCGGGATAGAGGCGCAGCAGCGTGCGCGCCACCGAGACCAGTGTCACCTTGTGGCTGGGACCGAGCGCCAGGCTCGCGCTCACCGGCGGCAAGGTCACGCTCTCGCTGGCCATGACCCTCGCTTCGATCTCGCTCACGACCCTCGCGGCCTCGCCCGGCCGGCCATGGATCATCAACCAGCGCGGACTCTCGGGCAGGAAGCGCCGCAGGTAGAGGATCACCAGGCCCAGCACGGCGCCGCTGCCGAAGGCCATGCGCCAGCCCAGGTCGGGCGCGAGCAGGTGGGGATCGAGCAGCGCCACCGAGAGCAGCGCGCCGCCTGCCGCGCCGACCCAGAAGCTGCCGTTGATGGCAAGATCGATGCGCCCGCGCAGGCGCGCCGGAATCAGCTCCTGGATCGCCGAGTTGATGGCGGAATATTCGCCGCCGATGCCGGCACCGGTGAAGAAGCGGAACAGCAGGAAACTGTAGAAGTCCCAGGAGAAGGCCGTGAGCGCGGTGGCCACGAGATAGACGCCCAGGGTGACATTGAAGAGCCTCTTGCGACCGAGACGATCGGTGAGATGACCGAAGTACAATGATCCCAACACGGCGCCTGCAAGATATGCACTGCCTGTGAGCCCCACCTGCTCGCCGGTGAGGTGAAGCCGCGGGCTGGTCTGCAGCGCCGCCGCCACCGAACCGGCCAGGGTGACCTCGAGACCGTCGAGGATCCAGGTGATGCCGAGCGCCACGACGACCAGCCGATGGAAGGCGCTCCACGGCAGCCGGTCGAGGCGCGCCGGCACATCGGTCTGTGTGCGTTGGTCGGGGGCCATCGGATGCAAGAACGATAACACAAGTGCCGACAGGACGTTGCGCGCAAAGCTGGCCTGCCGCGGCCGCGTTGGTACCCGAAGGCTGCCCTGCTAGAGTAGCGGCATGAGTGATAACACAATGGCGGCCGGCGTTGGGGCCGCACGGGCAACCCCTGCCTCAGCACCCTCGGTATCCACGGCATCGGCCAACAGCACGACCTTCGCGGTCATCCTTTCGCTGAGCTTCTGCCATCTGCTGAACGACATGATGCAGTCGCTGGTGCCGGCGCTCTATCCCATCCTCAAGGAGTCGTATGGGCTGAGCTTCGGCCAGGTCGGCCTGATCACCCTGGCCTTCCAGTGCACCGCCTCGATGCTGCAGCCGCTGGTCGGCCTGTACACCGACCGCAAGCCCCAGCCCTATTCCCTGATGGTCGGCATGGGCTTTACCCTGGTCGGCCTGCTGATGATGTCCCAGGCGAACACCTATCCGCTGATCCTGCTCGCCGCGGCGCTGATTGGCATGGGTTCCTCGGTGTTCCATCCCGAGGCCTCGCGCGTCGCGCGCATGGCGGCGGGCGGCCGCTACGGCCTCGCGCAGTCGCTGTTCCAGGTCGGCGGCAACATGGGCTCGGCCGCGGGGCCGCTGCTCGCCGCCTTCATCGTCGTGCCACGCGGCCAGCAGAGCATCGTGTGGTTCTCCGGCGCCGCCCTGATCGCCATGACGGTGCTGTTCCAGGTCGGCGGCTGGTATAGGCAGCGGCGCGCGGCGCAGAAGCCCGCGTTGCGCGGCAAGGCCGCGGCGGCCGCGACGCAGACGCTGCCGCGCGCGCGCGTGATCACGGCGGTGGCCATCCTGGTGGCGCTGCTGTTCTCCAAGAACGTCTATAGCGCCAGCCTCGGCTCCTACTTCACCTTCTACCTGATCTCGAAGTTCGGCGTGGCGGTGCAGACCGCGCAGTTCTACCTGTTCGCCTTCCTGGTCGGCATCGTCGCCGGCACCATCGCGGGCGGCGCGGTGGGCGACAAGGTCGGCCGCATCCCGGTGATGTGGTTCTCGATCCTGGGCGCGCTGCCCTTCGCGCTGATGCTGCCCTACGCCAACCTGTTCTGGACCGGCGTGCTCGCCGTCACCGTGGCGATGATCATGGCCTCGGCCTTCTCGGCCATCCTGGTCTATGCCCAGGAGCTGCTGCCGGGCCGGGTCGGGCTGGTGGCCGG
>JABCYT010000450.1 GCA_013290035.1 Alphaproteobacteria bacterium | reverse complement strand
TCCGATCTTGACGTCTAGCGAACCGGCACCACGACTCGTGTCTGGGAGCGGACATGGGGCGCAAAGCGACTCCAGCCGCGCATGGCTTTGAATTCCCCGGTTTCCACGGCGGCCGGCGACTCGAGCTCGTAGACCGTGGTGTAAAGCTTAGTCCGGGTACGTTTCCCCTGGCCGTGGTCGCTTTCAGAGATCTCTCCGGAAGAGACATAACGGCGGCCGGCCCGCACCCCGGGACAGGCCAGCGCATCGGGCAGGTGCACGTCGTCGTACCAGCGGTTCCAGTCGGCCTCGACAGAGGCATCGACTTCGGCAGTCACGATGAGAAGACAATCGGGCAGTACGGTCATTCGGCATTCCTCTTGCACGGAGGCGTCCGGCACGATGGAATGCCCGCCAACGAGAATATTCAAGAGGGGATGGTTCATGCGCAAACTGATTTGGCTGGCGGCCGCCGTGGCCGCGATCGCCGGCGCGGGGCTTGCGGAGGCACAGGAGACACCGCGCAAGGGCGGCACGATCCGCATGACGGCGCCTTATGCCGCGAGCTTCGGCAGCCTCGACATGCACACCACGCCGCGCGCCCAGGACGAGATCGTGGGCAAGGCGCTGAACCGCACCCTCTACAACTGGGACTCGGCCAACGGCAAGCTGGTGCTCGAGCTCGCCAAGTCGGTGACGCCGGCCGAGGACGGGCTCACCTATACCTACAAGCTGCGCGACGACGCCTATTTCCACAACGGCCGCAAGATGACCGCCGACGACATCATCTGGTCGTTCACGCGCATCATGGACGGCAGCAAGGGCTATCCCGGCGCGCGCTACGTGCGCATCATCAAGGGCGCCGTCGACGTCGAAAAGAACCAGGCCAAGGAGATCTCGGGCCTGAAGAAGATCGACGACTTCACGCTCGAGATGACGCTCGCCGACAAGGTCGACCCGGGCTACTACTTCTTCGCCGGTACGACCGCCATCCTGCCCAAGGAGGAAGCCGAGAAGCCCGACTTCGCCTCCCATCCGGTGGGCCTGGGCCCCTTCAAGTTCAAGGAGCACGTTCCCGGCTCGCGCGTCGTGCTCGAGCGCTTCGACAAGTTCTACAAGCCCGGCAAGCCCTATGCCGACCGGCTCGAAGTGCTGATCATGGCCGAGGCGGCCGCCCGGGACGTGGCCTTCCGCAACAAGGAGATCGACACCTCGATCCTGGGCCCCGCCCAGTACGTCGCCTATCGCGCCGATCCCGACCTCTCCAAGGGCATCCTCGAAGTGGCCGAGATGTTCACCCGCGCCATCACCTTCAACCACAGCCACAAGCCGTTCCAGGACAAGCGGGTGCGCCAGGCGTTCAACTATGCCATCGACACCGACCTGATCATCAAGCGCCTGGTCAAGGACAAGGCCTATCGCGCCGTGAGCTGGCTGCCGCTGAGTTCGCCGGCCTTCGACAAGAGCGTGAAGCCCTATGCCTTCGATCCCGACAAGGCCAAGAAGCTCCTGGCCGAGGCGGGCTATCCCGACGGCTTCGAGTTCGAGCTGACGACCAGCCAGAACGAGAGCTGGGGCCTGCCGATCGTCGAGGCGATCATCCCCATGCTCGCCAAGGCCGGCATCAAGCTGAAGCCCAAGCTCGTCGAGGTGACGGTGCTGACCGACATCGCCATGAAAGGCGAGCACCAAGCCTATATCGGCTCCAACCTGACCGGCCCGGATTCGCTCGCCACCTTGCAATGCTACTACTCCAAGACGCCGCGCACGGCCTGCAACTACACGGGCTACAGCAATCCGGCGTTCGACAAGCTTCTGGACGACGCCGCAGCCAGCCTCGATCCGGCCAAGCGCAACGACCTGCTGCGCCAGGCCAACAACCTGATCTACGACGAAGCGCCGGTGTGGTTCTTCAACTACAACAAGGCGGTGCTGGCCTATCAGCCGTGGATCCACGGCCTGCAGGCCAACCCGACCGAGATCACACACCAGTATCCCGAGGACATCTGGGTCGACGCCAAGTCGCCTGCGAAGTGACAGGACTGGCACCCCTCATGTTCCTCTCCCCCTTGGGGGAGAGGCAAGGTGAGGGGGTAATCGAAGGCTGTCGCCTGCGTCACCCCCTCACCCAGCCTCTCCCCCAAGGGGGAGAGGAGCATGACGCCTGAAGCGCGTCCGGTAATCGATGCTTCTCGTTCTCGCTCGTCGCCTCGGCAACTTCGTCCCGACCCTGCTGGCCGTCATCGCGCTGGTCTTCCTGCTGTTCAGCGTCCTGCCGGGAAGCTTCATCTCGGGCATGAACGAGGACGGCCGCTCGCCCATCGACCCCGCCGTCATGGAGCGCATGCGCAAGGAAATGGGCCTCGACGACCCGCTGCCCCTGCGCTTCGCCAAGTACGTTGCCAACATCGCCACCGGCGACCTCGGCATCTCGTTTCGCACGCGCGAGCCGGTGACCAAGCTGATCGGCGTCCGCGTCTGGCCGTCGCTGAAGCTGGTGTTCGCCGCCATGACCTTCGCCATCTCGGTCGGCGTGACCCTGGGGTTCCTGGCGGCCCTGCGGCCCGGCAGCCTGCTCGACACGGTATCGATGGTCACGGCGATCTCGGGCCTCAGCCTCTCGCAGTTCTGGTTCGGCCTGATGCTGATGTACCTGTTCGCGTTGCAGCTGAACTGGCTGCCGAGCTTCGGCTATGGCGACGGCGGCCTGCGCAACCTCATCCTGCCCGCCGTGGCGCTCGGCGTCGGCCCGATGGCGCTCTTGGCGCGCACCACGCGCGCCGCCGTCCTCGACGTGCTCAATGCCGACTTCGTCCGCACCGCGCGCAGCAAGGGCATGAGCGAGCGCCGCGTCGTCGAATGGCACGTGCTGCGCAACGCGCTGGTGCTGGTCATCACCATCGTCGGCCTGCAGTTCGGCTCGCTGATGGGCCAGGCGGTGGTGGTCGAGAAGCTGTTCGCCTGGCCCGGCGTCGGATCGCTGATGGTCGATTCGGTGTTCCAGCGCGACATGCCGGCGGTCCAGGGCTGCATCCTGATGATCGTGCTGTTCTTCCTCTTCATCAACACGCTGGTCGACATCGCCTATGTCGTGATCGATCCGCGCATCCGCTATGGCTGAGGCCCGCCGATGAAGTGGGGCTCCAATACATGGGTGGGCGGTGCCCTGGTTGCCGTGGCAATCAGCGCGGCGATCCTGGCACCCTGGATCGCGCTCACCGATCCGGTCATGGACGCCAACCTGATGAACGCCGAGCTGCCGCCGAGCTGGCAGTTCCCGTTCGGCACCGATGCGCAGGGCCGCGACATCTATTCCCGCATCGTCTACGGCGCGCGCATCTCGCTCACCGTCGGCATCGTGAGCCAGATCTGCAACAGCCTGATCGGCGTCACGCTCGGCCTCACCGCCGGCTACTGGGGCGGCTGGTGGGACGATCTGGTGAGCGGCACCACCAACCTGATGCTGGCGATCCCCTCGCTGGTCTTCGCGCTTGCCATCATGGCGATCCTCGGGCCCGGCCTGGTGAGCCTCGTGATCGCGCTCGGCATTACCAGCTGGTCCTATTCCTGCCGCATCGCGCGCGCCCAGGTGCTGTCGCTCAAGAGCCAGGGCTACATCCAGGCGGCGCGCATCCTGGGCTACGGCGACCTGCGCATCATGTTCACGCAGGTCCTGCCCAACATCCTGGGGCCGCTGATCGTGATCGCCACGCTGGGCATGGGCGGGGCGATCCTGGCCGAGGCGGCGCTGTCGTTCCTGGGTCTCGGCATCCGTCCGCCCTTCCCGAGCTGGGGCAGCATGCTGTCGGAGGCGCGCGACCAGATCCGCGCGGCGCCGTGGCTTTCGGTTTTCCCCGGCCTCGCCATCTTCTTCACCGTGCTCGGCCTCAACCTTTTGGGCGACGGGCTGCGCGACATCCTCGATCCGCAGTCGACCACGCGCCGCGCATGAGCACGCCCCTCCTCGCGGTCGACGACCTGCACATCGCCCTTGCCGGCGACAAGACAACCTACGGCGCCGTCGAGCACGTGTCGTTCGAGATCGGCCGCGGCGAGGCGTTCGGGCTGGTGGGCGAATCGGGCTGCGGCAAGAGCATCACGGCGCTTGCCATCATGGGCCTGCTGCGCCGGCCGCTGTCGCTCGGCGGCGGCAGGATCGTGCTCGACGGGCAGGAGATCCAGGACTCCCCGGCTGCCGAGATGCGCCGCCTGCGCGGCAAGCGCATCGCCATGATCTTCCAGGAGCCGA
>JABCYT010000449.1 GCA_013290035.1 Alphaproteobacteria bacterium | reverse complement strand
ATGAAGTTCCGTCCGCTTCACGACCGTGTCGTGGTCAAGCGCGTCGAGGAAGAAGGCAAGACCAAGGGTGGCATCATCATTCCGGACACTGCCAAGGAAAAGCCGATGGAAGGCGAGATCGTCGCCGTCGGCCCGGGCGCCCGCGATGAGAAGGGCACGCTGGTTCCGCTCGACGTCAAGAAGGGCGACCGCATCCTGTTCGGCAAGTGGTCCGGCACCGAGATCAAGCTCGATGGCGACGATCTCCTGATCATGAAGGAGTCCGACATCATGGGAATCATCGAGGGTTCCCCCGCCGCGGTCCGCAAGGCCGCCTGAGCGTCTGCCCCATCAGCAATCAACCAACATCATCCGAGAGGGACTAATCAATGGCAGCCAAGGAAGTCCGTTTTAGCGGCGACGCACGCGAGCGCATGCTGCGCGGCGTCGAGATTCTCGCCAACGCCGTCAAGGTGACCTTGGGTCCCAAGGGCCGCAACGTCGTCCTCGACAAGAGCTTCGGCGCGCCGCGCATCACCAAGGACGGCGTCACCGTCGCCAAGGAGATCGAGCTCGGCGACAAGTTCGAGAACATGGGCGCCCAGATGGTGCGCGAAGTCGCCAGCAAGACCAACGACGTCGCCGGCGACGGCACGACGACGGCGACCGTGCTCGCCGCGGCGATCGTGCGCGAAGGCGTGAAGTCGGTGGCAGCCGGCATGAACCCGATGGACCTCAGGCGCGGCATCGATCTCGCGGTCGACGCGGTGGTCGAGGACATCAAGGCGCGCGCCAAGAAGATCACCGGCACCGACGAAGTGGCCCAGGTCGGCTCGATTGCCGCCAACGGCGACAAGTCGATCGGCAAGATGATCGCCGAGGCGATGAAGAAGGTCGGCAACGAGGGCGTCATCACGGTAGAAGAGGCCAAGAGCCTCGACACCGAGCTCGACGTCGTCGAGGGCATGCAGTTCGATCGCGGCTATCTCTCGCCGTACTTCATCACCAACGCCGACAAGATGATCGCCGAGCTCGACAGCCCCTACATCCTGCTGTTCGAGAAGAAGCTGTCGGGCCTGCAGGCGATGCTGCCGGTGCTCGAGGCGGTCGTGCAGTCGGGCAAGCCGCTGCTGATCGTCGCCGAGGATGTCGAGGGCGAGGCGCTGGCCACCCTGGTCGTCAACAAGCTGCGCGGCGGCCTCAAGATCGCCGCCGTCAAGGCGCCGGGCTTCGGTGATCGCCGCAAGGCGATGCTCGAGGACATGGCGATCCTGACCGGCGGTCAGCTGATCTCCGAGGACCTCGGCATCAAGCTCGAGAACGTCACGCTCGACATGCTCGGCAAGGCCAAGAAGGTCATCGTCGAGAAGGAGAACACCACGATCGTCGACGGCTCGGGCAAGAAGGCGGACCTCGAGGGCCGCATCACCCAGATCCGCGCGCAGATCGAGGAGACCACCTCGGACTACGACCGCGAGAAGCTCCAGGAGCGCCTGGCCAAGCTGGCGGGCGGCGTGGCGATCATCAAGGTCGGCGGCGCCACCGAGATCGAGGTCAAGGAGAAGAAGGACCGGGTTGACGACGCCATGCACGCCACCAAGGCGGCCGTCGAAGAGGGCATCGTCGCCGGCGGTGGCGCTGCTCTGCTCTACTCGATCCGGGCGCTCGACAAGCTTCGCTCGGCCAACGACGACCAGAAGGTCGGCATCGAGATCGTGCGCCGCGCGCTGCAGTCGCCGGTCCGCCAGATCGCCGAGAATGCCGGCTTCGACGGCGCCGTCGTGGCGGGCAAGATGCTCGACCAGAAGGACACCAACTACGGCTTCGACGCCCAGAAGGGCGACTACTGCGACATGGTGAAGACCGGCATCATCGATCCGGTGAAGGTCGTGCGCACCGCCCTGCAGGACGCCGCTTCGGTGGCGGGGCTGCTGGTGACGACCGAAGCCATGGTCGCCGAGAAGCCCGAGAAGAAGGGCCCGCCGATGCCGCCGGGTGGCGGCGGAATGGGCGGCGACATGGACTTCTAAGTCCAGTTGTCCTCAAGAAGTCAGGAAGGGCCGGGGAGCGATCCCCGGCCTTTTCTTTTGCTATGCTCACGACAATGAGTGCGACGCCAATCTCCGTGAAGGGCGTCCTGATCAATCAGGACCGTGTCCTCCTGCTGCTGAACGAACGTGACGAATGGGACCTGCCGGGCGGCCGGCCTGATGCGGGTGAGGATCATCGCGCCGCCCTCCAACGCGAGGTGCGTGAGGAGACGGGGCTTGCCGTCACGATCGGCAGCGCGCTCGACGAGCACCTGTTCGAGGTGCTGCCCGGCCGCTTCGTGCGCATCCTGCCCTTCGCCTGCCGGCTGGTGGGCGGCAGCGATGTCGTGCTGAGCCATGAGCACCTGGGAACACGTTGGCTGCCGCTCGGCGAGCTCGGAGAGACGATCGCTGGCCATAGATTGCCGGCGTGTTACCTGGAAGCGATTCGCCAGGCGATCGACCAGCCGTTGTCGCCCAGCGCGCGGGTGGTCTGAACTTTCAGGAACCGATCGTGCGCCGCGGCGGCGCCGAGCCACAGTTCGTTCCAGGCATCGAAGGCTTTTTGCGGATCGGCAAGCCTGAGCTCGCGCACGGCTCGCCAGCCGGTCTGGCTCACCGTGACGGCGCCGTCGCGTTCTGTCGTTTCGATTGCTTCGCCTTGCGCCTTGAGAATTGAGGCGAGCCAGCGGCCGAAGTCCCGGGCGCTGGACAGATCGCCACGCTCGACATCGGTTGGGAGATCCATGTCCCGCGCCGTCTCCTCGTGGAACTGCAATCCAACCAGGCGCGCGACGCGGCCGAGTTCGGTCTGTGCATCGTCTGGCCCGAGAAGCTCCTGCAGGGTGGGCAGCATGGTGCGGAGATATTCCAGCGCGTAGGCACGGAAGGTGCGCAGGCGGCGTTCCTCGGGCCAGTTCGCCGTCTCGAGCCGGGGCTGGTTGGCCCAGTCGACCCTCGGCATCTCTTCCGCGCCGTAGGCGAAGCGCACGCGCTCGTCTTTTTTCAGAGGGTGTCCGTAGTCGAGGTAATAGCCTTCGAGCCCGGGCATGCCGTCGACCGTCATGCCGGTGCAGACGAAGCCCAGCCGAGGATTTTTGAGCGACACGCCATTGTGGCCGTGCCAGCCGTGCAGCATGGCGGCCGACACCGAATGCGGGACGGCGGCGATCGCCGTGCCGCGCCAGATCCAGCGCGGCGGCGGATAGCGCACCCACGCCTTCCTGTCGCTTTCGCGCAGGTAGCCGGTCTTCACCCCGCCCAGCGCGTTGGAATGGTAGTGATAGAGCGCGCAGGCCGGCGCGTCGGGCTGGTCCGCCAGTCCGAGCTTGTGCAGGCCGGGCAGGAACTTCTCGAGATGCTGACGTCGGAAGTGGCGGAACACGTAGTCGCGCGCCGTCTCCTCGCCCCGTCGCGCGATGAGGCCCAGCACCAGGGCCGTCATCAGCGCATTGTAGAGCGTGCCGACCGCACGATAGGCGGCCAGCTCCGCGGCAGCCGCCATCAGCTGCTATGCCCGTCGACGATGATGGCCTTCGACTTGCCCGCCTTGAGCCGCATGTCGAGCACCGGCTTGTATTCGGGTGAATCGTAGAAGCGCTCGGCCGCCGCGTAGTCGGGGAACTCCAGCACGACGACCCGCGACGGCGTCCAGCCACCTTCGAGTGCCCTTGTCTTGCCGCCGCGCACGATGAACTTGCCGCCGAACTTGGCGACCAGCCCGGGCGTGTGCTTGCGATATTCGGCCATCAGGGCCTCGTCGGTCGTCTCGACCTCGACGATCATGTAGGCGGCCACGTTCTGTCCTCCTCAGCCGGTTTTCCCTCATCCAACTTCCATCGGCAGGCTGGCATCGTTCGACCATTCCTGCATGGAGTTGTCATACACCGAGACGTTCTTGTGGCCGAGCAGGGCGGTCAGCACAAACGCATCGAGCGTGGCCGCGATGCCGCCGCCACAATAGACCAGCACCCGCTTGTCGGGCGCGGCACCCACACCCTCGAAGGCGGCGCGTAGCTGGGCCATCGGCTTCAGGGTCTTGTCGGGCCCGAACAGGCTCGCCGCCGGCACGCAGGACGAGCCCGCGATGCGGCCGGCGCGGCCATAGGCGACGCCGCCCGTGCCCTTGTGCTGATCGTGGCTCAGCGCATTCAAGGTCAGCGTATCGGTCTTGCCGATCGCAGTCTTGATAGCCTCCTTGTCGACGAAGATCTCGGGCCGACCGCG
>JABCYT010000448.1 GCA_013290035.1 Alphaproteobacteria bacterium | reverse complement strand
TTATGAGGGGCAACCGCAACAAGCTCTTGAAAAATTGAAGGAGGCTAGCGAACGCAATCCGAAATTTCCGTACTCTTACGACTACATCCGCGGCCAGGCTAATTACGTATTGGGCGTCCAGACCAAGGACCGTGAAGTCAGCAGGCAGTATTTTAAACAGGCCGAGATAGACTTCCGGAAGGCTCTCGAGAAAAACGACAATTATAGGCCAGCCCGTTCATACCTCGTGGCTGCCCTCACAGAGCTTGATCAGCTGGATGAGGCAAAAAATCAGATGAATATATCTTTGCAGAAAGGTGAGCCTTTGGTCACTCTTTTGAAGGATCCCACCAAGCAGGCGCTGATTAAAGAGCAAATTCGCGCGATGACCCCATTTGAAGATCAAATGATCAGCGACCGCCTTGAGGATGCCTGGCTGAAAGCGGCGCGCTGAAGAGAGGCCGCCTCCGTGCCGGGCCGTAGATGTGATGTCGCTTTGGATTGGAGGCGCTCGCCTCGAAGCTGCGCATAAACCGGCCATTTTATTCACTGGTGGCAAGAAGTGTTAATTTTTCCGGCCATCATTATATCCCCTCCCCCAAGGGGGGGAGGAACATGATTCATGAGCGGGCCTGGAGGCCCGCGGTCCGGCAAGACGCTAAGCCGTCTTCTCCGCCTTCAGCCCGAGCTTCTCGATCGTCTGCTCGCGCATCACGAACTTCTGGATCTTGCCGGTGATGGTCATCGGGAACTCGGGCACGAACTCGATGTAGCGCGGGATCTTGTAGTGGGCGATCTGGCCCTTGCAGAATTCACGGATCTCCTCGGCCGTGGCGCTCTGGCCGGCCTTCAGCTTGATCCAGGCGCAGATCTCCTCGCCGTAGCGCGGATCGGGCACGCCGATCACCTGGACGTCCTGGATCTTGGGATGGCTGTAGAGGAACTCCTCGATCTCGCGCGGATAGACGTTCTCGCCGCCGCGGATCACCATGTCCTTGAGGCGGCCGACGATATTGACGTAGCCCTCGGCGTCCATGGTCGCGAGGTCGCCGGTGCGCATCCAGCCCGCCTCGTCGATGGCGTCGCGCGTCTTCTCCGCGTCGTTCCAGTAGCCCTTCATCACCGAATAGCCGCGGGTGCAGAACTCGCCGGTCGCGCCGCGCGGCACCGCCTTGCCCTCGGGATCGACGATCTTGATCTCGATGTGCGGCAGCACCTGGCCCACCGTCGAGACGCGGCGCTCCACCGGATCGTCGGTGGCGCATTGCGTCGACACCGGCGAGGTCTCGGTCATGCCGTAGGCGATGGTGACCTCGCCCATGTTCATCTGGCTCTGCACCTTCTTCATCACCTCGATCGGGCAGGGCGAGCCCGCCATGATGCCGGTGCGCAGGCTCTTGAGGTCAAACTTGGCGAACTCGGGATGGTCGAGCTGGGCGATGAACATGGTGGGCACGCCGTAGAGCGCCGTGCAGCGTTCCTCGGCCACGGCCTGCAGGGTGGCCAGGGGATCGAAGGCTTCGGCGGGATAGACCATGGTGGCACCATGCGTCAGGCAGCCGAGATTGCCCATCACCATGCCGAAGCAGTGATAGAGCGGCACGGGAATGCACAGGCGATCGGCGGGCGTCAGCTTCAGTCCCTCGGCGACGAAGTAGCCGTTGTTCAGGATGTTGTGGTGGCTGAGCGTGGCGCCCTTGGGATGCCCGGTGGTGCCCGAGGTGAACTGGATGTTGATGGCGTCGTCGAACTGCAGCTTCGCGCCGAGGTCGGCCAGCTTCATCCGCTCGGCATTGCCGCCCGCGGTGGCGACGTCGTCGAAATTCAGCATGCCCGGCGTCTTCTCCGCGCCCAGCCGCACGATGTGCTCGAGATGGGGCAACTTCTTCGCCTTCACGAGATCGTCGGTGATCTCGAGGTAGTTCGAGGTCTTAAGCGCGGGCGCCAGGATCAGCGCCTTGCACGCGACCTTGTTCATCGCGTACTCGAGCTCGGAGCGGCGGTAGGCCGGGTTGACGTTGACCAGGATCAGCCCCGCCTTGGCGGTGGCGAACTGGGCCAGGGTCCATTCCGAGCGGTTGGGCGCCCAGATGCCGACCCGATCGCCGCGCTCCAGCCCGAGCGACAGCAGCCCGGCCGCGAGATCGTCGACCCGGCGGCCGAGCTCGCCCCAGCTCCAGCGCACGTTCTGCTGGCGCACCACCAGCGCCTCGCGGTCGCGCCAGGTCTCGACGGCGCGGTCGAAGAAGGCGCCGATGGTCTCGCCGATCAGTTTCTTGTCGGAAACGCCGTGGTCGTACGAAATCGGGGTGGAGATCTGGGTCATGGGGCGCGACATTAGCGGGAGGCCCGCCGCCCCTCAATTAATCTCGCGCGAGGCCCGACCCGCCCAGCCGCTAGGGTCCGCGGCATGAAATACGACTTCACCACCGTCGACGTCTTCACCGACCGGCCGTTCGGCGGCAATCCGCTGGCCGTCGTCACCACCGCTGAGGGCCTGTCGACCGCGCAGATGCAGGCGATCGCCGCCGAGTTCAACCTCGCCGAGACGACCTTCGTGCTGCCGCCGCAGGATGCCCAGCACACCGCCCAGGTCCGCATCTTCACGCCCAAGGCCGAGCTGCCGTTCGCCGGCCATCCCAATGTCGGCACGGCCTTCGTGCTGGCGCGCGCCGGCGAGAGCTACGGCCGCGCCCTCCCGGGCGATCGAATGGTGTTCGAGGAGAAGGCGGGCCTGGTGCCGATCGACCTCACGCGCGACAAAGGCATCGTCACCGCCGCGCGGCTGGGCGCGCCGCAGCGGCCGACGTTCGGCGATGAAATCGCAGCCGAGGTCGTGGCCGAGATTTGCGGCCTCGCCGTCGATCAGATCGAGACGCGCGCCCATCGCCCCGTCATCGTCTCGTGCGGCGTGGGCTTCGTGTTCGCCGAGGTGAAATCGCGCGCCGCCCTCGCTCAGGCGGCCGTCCGGACCGAGCTGCTGGCGAAACATGTCCCGATGGCGCGTGCGGTCGGAATCCATCTCTATGTCGCGGCCGAGGAACACGGTGTCGAGATCCAGACACGCATGTTCGCGCCCCTGTTCGGCGTTCCCGAAGATCCGGCCACCGGCAGCGCCAATGTCGCGCTGATCGGCCTGCTGGCCCATCACCGGCCCGAAGCCGATCTCTTGCTGACCAGGACCATCGGCCAGGGCTTCGACATGGGCCGGCCCGGCATCCTCGAAGCCTCGGCCGAGAAGAAAGCCGGGGCGGTGACCGCGACCTATATCGGCGGGCGCTGCGTGCCGATGATGAAGGGCACGATCGATCTCGATTAGGCGCGAAGCGTCCTTGATGGCGGTCCGCTGCGTTGTTACGCTCGATGTCGCTGGCGGTAGCGGCCACTGATGGACGGTCGGGCACTTCGGTACCAGTCACGCATATAGTTACCAGTCACGCATAACAGAGAAGAGCGTCGCGCAGCGTTCATTTCGCTTCCGCCGGCCAGCGGAGGGAACGTCATGATCGAGCTCCTGGAACAACAGAAGACGCTGACGAGAAATCAGTGGAAGCTGATCTGCACGGCGAACCTGGCGGATCTGCTCGATTTCTTCGATTTCTTTCTGATCGGATACGTCACCGCGGCGCTCACCAAGCAATGGTCGCTGACCTATTGGGAGGGCGGCGGAATCCTGCTCGCCTCCGGTCTCGGCGCGGTTCCCGGCGCCTTCTTCTGGGGGTGGCTCGGCGACAAGGTCGGCCGCCGCACGGTGTTCATTCTGTCGACGATCACCATCTCGCTGGCCACGGGCCTCATGGTCTTCACGCCGGGACCGGACGGCTTCGTCCCGGGCTGGCTCTTCCTGATGTTCTTCCGCTTCTTCGTCGGTGTCGGCAATGCCGGCATTTTCACCATCGATCTGCCGCTGGTGCAGGAGTTCATCCCTGCCTACAAGCGCGGCTGGGTCAGTGCGCTCATCACGACGCTGCTGCCCGGGGGCAGCATGCTGGCCGGCTTCGCGGCCTGGCAACTGCTGCCGATCGTCGGCTGGCGCGGCCTGTTCCTGGTCGGCCTGGTGCCGCTGGTCCTGGTGTTCATGATCCGCTACTGGGTGCCGGAGTCGCCGCGTTGGCTGATGCTCATGGGGCGTCATGAAGAAGCGCGACAGTCGCTCGCTTGGGCCCTGATGATCGACCCCCAAGCGATCGTCCTGCCGACCAAGGTGTCCGTGGTCCAAAAAACCCGCTGGGTGGAGCTGTTCAAGTATCCGCGGTT
>JABCYT010000447.1 GCA_013290035.1 Alphaproteobacteria bacterium | reverse complement strand
ATGAGCGAGAGCCGCGCAGCGTGTCGGCGCTGCAGGACTGCCTGATGACCCGGGCGACCAACTGCGCCGAGATCGATCCGCCCACGCCGTGAGCCGCCGCCGGGCGCTTGCCCGGTGCGCCTGAAAATCGGCTAGAGTGGCCGGCATGGCAATCAACCGGAAGATGTTGTCCCGTGTGGCCGCCGCCGTCGTCCTGGTCGGCCTCGCTTGCGCCGGCACCTTCTTCGTGCAGTACAGGCACCGCCCCCAGGCGAGCGCGCCGGCCGCAGCCGAGGACGGCGTGGCGGTTATCACCGCCGTCGCCGAGGCGCAGGACGTGCCGCTGATCGTGCGCGGCATCGGCACGGTACAGGCCTACAACATGGCGGTCATCAAGACCCGCGTCGACGGCGCGATCGTCAAGGTGTCCTTCACCGAAGGCCAGGACGTCAAGGCGGGCGATCCGCTCTTCCAGATCGATCCGCGGCCGTTCCAGGCGGCGCTCGAACAGGCGCAGGCGTCCAAGCAGCGCAACGAGGCGCAGCTCGTCAGTGCCGAGCTCGACCTCTATCGCGACAGGACACTCAGCAAGGAGGGCTATCAGTCGCGCCAGAGCTTCGACGAGCAGACGGCGGTCGTGCGCGCGCTCAAAGGCTTGATCGCTGCCGACACGGCCGCGATCACGAACGCCACGCTCAATCTCGACTATGCCGACATCCGCGCGCCCTTCGACGGCCGTACCGGCACACGCCTGGTCGATATCGGCAACCTCGTGCAGGCGGCGCAGGCGACCAGCCTCGTCAGCATCACGCAGGTCAAGCCGATCTTCGTCACTTTCACGGTGCCGCAGAACGTCAACGACCAAGTGCGCGAGCGGCAGGCCGCGGCCCCGCTCGCCGCCATTGCGCTGGGCGACGATCCCAAGCTCGTGCTGGCGCGCGGCGAGGTCTCGGTCATCGACAATCAGATCGACACCACCACCGGCACGCTTCGACTGAAGGCCACCTTTCCGAACGCCGACCAGAAGCTGTGGCCGGGGCAGTTCGTCAACGTTCGCCTGGTGCTCGCCGAGCGCAAGGGCGTCACCACCGTGCCGCAACGGACGGTGATGCAGGGCCCGGGCGGCTACTTCGCCTATGTCGTGAAGCCCGACGGCACCGCTGAGCGGCGGACCCTCGAGCTCGGCGGCACCCAGGACGGCATCGCCGTCATCCTGCACGGCATTGCCCCCGGCGAGACGGTGGCTGTCGAGGGTCAGTACCGGCTGACCGACGGCGCGCGCGTGCAGATGGACCCGTCCTCGGCCGCCACTGCCGCCCCGCCGGGCCAGGCGCGGGCCGTCGTGAAGACCGACCCCGCGCCATGAGCCTCTCCGAGTGGTACATCCGCCGGCCGATCGCCACCTCGCTCCTGATGGCGGGCCTGCTGGTGCTGGGCGGCACGGCCTACACGCTACTGCCCGTCGCCGCCCTGCCCGACGCCGATTTCCCGACCATCTCGGTCGGCGCCAGCCTGCCGGGCGCCAGCCCGGAGACCATGGCGACCTCGGTCGCCACGCCGCTCGAGATGCAGTTCTCCGCCATCCCCGGCCTCGTCGCCATGACGTCGTGGAGCGGGCTCGGCAATACGTCGATCGTCCTGCAGTTCGCGCTCTCCCGCAGCGCCAATGGCGCCGCCACCGACGTCCAGACCGCGATCAACGCCGCCGGCGGCCTCTTGCCCAGGGACCTGCCCAACCCGCCGACCTATCGCAAGATCAACCCGTCCGACCGGCCGGTGCTGATCTACGCGGTGTGGTCCGAGGAGCTGCCGATCTACAAGGTCGACGACTTCGCCTACACGATCCTGGCGCAGCAGATCCAGTCGGTGCCGGGTGTCGGCCAGGTGGCGATCGCCGGCCAGCAGGACTTCGCCGTCCGCGTCCGCGCCAATCCTGCAGCGCTCGCGGCGCACGGCATCGGCCTCGAGGAGATTCGCGCCGCCATCGCCACCGCCACCACCGACCAGGCCAAGGGCACGCTCGAGAGCAAATACCAGTCGCTCACGCTCGACGCCAACGACCAGCTGTTCGGCGCGGCGGGCTATCGCGACATCATCGTGGCGTACCGCAACGGCGCACCGGTCAAGATCCGCGACATCGCCGACGTGGTCGACGGCGCCCGCATGCCGCGCAGCGGTGCCTGGTACAACGGCAAGAAGGCCGAGATTTTGCTGGTCTATCGCCAGCCCGGCGCCAACGCCACGCGGATCGTCGACCAAATCGGGGCCATGATGCCCCAGCTCCTGACCTCGATTCCGAAGTCGATGCATGTCGACCTGATATCGGACGGATCGCTGGCGATCGATGAGTCGATCGCCGACGTGAAGTTCACCCTGATCCTGACCATCGGCCTGGTGGTCCTGGTGATCTTCCTTTTCCTGCGGCACTTCTGGGCGACCGTCATTCCCTCGATCACCGTGCCGCTGGCGCTGGTCGCCACCTTCGCGGTGATGTATCCGCTGGGCTACAGCATCAACAACCTCACCCTGATGGCGCTCACCATCGCCGTCGGCTTCGTGGTCGACGACGCCATCGTCATGATCGAGAACATCGTTCGCCATATCGAGAAGGGCGACACGCCGCTGCAGGCGACGTTCAAGGGCGCGGGCGAGATCGGCTTCACCATCGTGTCGATCACCATTTCGCTGGTCGCCGTGTTCATCCCGTTGCTGCTGATGGGCGGCATGGTGGGCGTGCTGTTCCGCGAATTCGCCGTCACGGTGACCGCGGCCGTCGTCATGTCGGCCTTCGTCTCGCTCACGCTCACGCCGGTGATGTGCGCGCGCCTGCTGCGCCCAAGTGCCCCCGCGAAGAGCCGAGGCCGGCTCGACCGGCTGTGCGGCGAGGCCTTCGGCGCCATGCTGCGCGGCTATGAGCGCAGCCTCGTCTGGGTGCTAGGCCACCAGCCGCTCGCCCTGGCCGCGACCATTGCGCTCGCGATCCTGACCGGCTGGCTCTACGTCACCATCCCCAAAGGCCTGTTTCCTCAGCAGGACACCGGTTTCATCTTCGGCCAGGCCGAGGCGCGCGAGGACATTTCCTTCGCCCGCATGGCCGAACGGCTGAACAAGCTCGCCGCCATCGCGCTCGCCGATCCAGCGGTCTTCAGCGTCTCGGGTTTTGCCGGCACCAGCAGCTTCAATCCGTCGGAAAACGTCGCCCCCATCTACATCCAGTTGAAACCGTTCTCCCAACGCGACGTCTCGGCCGATCAGGTCATCGAACGCCTGCGGTCCAAGGTGGCGAAGGTCCCGGGCGTCAGGCTCTACCTGCAGGCGGCGCAGGATCTCACGTTCGGCGGCCGGCTGAGCCGCACCCAGTACCAATACACCCTGACCTCGACCAACCAGGCCTTGCTCAATCACTGGGCGCCGATCCTCGAGCAGCGCCTGCGCGGAATCCGGCAGATCCAGGACGTCGCCACCGACCAGCAGATCGCCTCCCGTCGCCTCGCCGTCGAGGTCGACCGCGACACGGCCTCGCGGCTGGGCGTTTCGCTGTCGGCGGTCGACCAGACCCTGTACGACGCCTTCGGCGAGCGCGAGGTGGCGACGATCTACAGCGCGACGACCCAGTACAAGGTGCTGCTCGAGGCCGAGGCGGATTTCGATCGCGAGCCGGCGGCGCTGTCGCGACTCTACATCTCGGGCGCCAACGGCATGCAGGTGCCGCTCAGCACCGTCGCGAGCTTCGTCAACAAGGTCTCGCCGCTCACCATCAACCATCAGGGCGTGTTTCCTTCCGTGACGCTGTCCTTCAACCTGGCGCCGGGCGTGGCGCTGAGCGAAGCGGTCGAGCAGATCGACAGGATGCGCCGCGAGCTCAACGTGCCGTTCACCGTGCAGGGCGCCTTTCAGGGCACGGCGCAGATCTTCCAGGACTCGCTGGCCACCATGCCGTACCTGATCGCCGCGGCGATCCTGGCTGTCTACATCGTGCTCGGCATGCTGTACGAATCGTACATCCATCCCATCACCATCCTGTCGGCCCTGCCGTCGGCCGGTGTCGGCGCCCTGCTGGCGCTGATGGCATGCGGCTATGAGCTGAGCGTGATCGCCCTGATCGGCATCATCCTGCTGATCGGCATCGTCAAGAAGAACGCCATCATGATGATCGACTTCGCGCTCGAGGCCGAGCGCAGCCACGGCAAGAGCCCGCTCGAGGCGATCCACGAGGCCTGCCTGCTGCGCTTCCGGCCGATCATGATGACGACCTTC
>JABCYT010000446.1 GCA_013290035.1 Alphaproteobacteria bacterium | reverse complement strand
CCGGCCCGACAACGTCGTCTTCTACGCCACCTCCAACCGCCGCCACCTGATGCCGCGCGACATGATCGAGAACGAGCGTTCGACGGCGATCAATCCGTCGGAGGCGGTCGAGGAGAAGGTGTCGCTGAGTGACCGCTTCGGCCTGTGGCTGGGCTTCCACAATGCCGACCAGGACACGTTCTTCGCCATGATCGAAGGCTACGCCGCGCACTACAGGCTGGGCGTGCCGGTCGAGAGCTTGCGCAAGCAGGCGGTCGAGTGGTCGGTGACGCGCGGCGCGCGGTCGGGCCGCGTCGCCTGGCAATTCATTCAGGAAGTGGCGGGCCAGCTCGGCAAGAAACTGGAGTAGCCATGGACGACAAGCCGGACGACGTGATGTTCTCGCCCGCGGTGAAGGCGGAGCAGACGCGTCTGGGATCGCGGGCGATGTTCGAGGACCGCGAGTGGAAGACCGAGATCACCGACGACCTGCGCCAGTTCCTGGCGGTCATCGACACCTTCTTCTTCGCCACCGCCAGCGCCGACGGCCGACCTTATATCCAGCATCGCGGCGGCCCGCCGGGATTCTTGAAGCCGATCGGCACGCACATGCTGGCCTTCGCCGATTTTGCCGGCAACCGCCAGTACATCACGCTGGGCCATCTCAAGGAGAACGACTGCGCCCATATCTTCATCCCGCATTTCGCCACCCGGCAACGGGTGAAGCTGTGGGGCCGCGCCAGGATCGTCGAAGGCGACCTCGCGCTGATGGAGCGCCTGGTCGATCCTTCCTATAAAGCAAGGCCCGAACGGGCAATCGCCTTCAGCCTGGAAGTCTGGGACAGCAATTGCCCCCAGCACATCGTGGCGCGCTACAGCGAGGCGGAAATCGCGCCGGCCGTCGACCGGCTCGCCCGACGCATCAAGGAACTGGAAGAGGAAGTGGCGCGGCTCAAGGGTTCATAGCTAGGCACGGTCCTTGCTTCCTCGGGGTCAACGAGGGGAGCCCAACATGACCAAGCCCACTGCCAACAGCTTGAACCGGCGCGCGATTCTCGCGGCCGCCGGCGCCGCAACCGCGGCCCTTGCCGCGCCGCGCCTGCTGCGTGCCCAGACCAAGGAGCTCGTGGTCGGCGGCGCCGCCAGCCACAAGACCTTCGTCGAGACGGTGATCGCCCCGGTGGTCGAGAAGAAATACGGCTGCAAGATCGTGTTCGAGGGCACGCGCTCGCTGGTCAACCTCGAGAAGATGCAGAAGAACAAGGACAAGCAGTATCTCTCGGTTGTCATGATGGACGACCCGGTCATGATCCCGGCGGTGGCCGAAGGCCTGCTGGTGAAGCTGACGCCGGCCACGGTGCCGAATCTCGCCGCGCTGAAGCCGGGCACGATCCACATGGACGGCATGTGGTGCAACTACCTGCAGCCCTGGCTCGGCATCGCCTACAATCCCAAGGTCGTGCCCACCGCACCGGCCTCGTGGGGCGACGTCTACGACGCCAAGTACAAGGGCCGCATCATCGTGCCGTCGCTGCAGAACACCGAGGGCCTGGCCAACCTGTTCATGGCGGCCTTCCTGGCCACCGGCAAACCGATGGCCGAGGCGCAGAAGGACATCGACGCGGGCTTCAAGAAGCTGGTGACGCTGAAGCCCAACCTGCTCACCGCCTACACGCAGATGCCGCAGGCCTACAATCTCCTCGAGCAGGGCGAAGGCTTCATGATCTCGAGCGCGATCTCGCAGGTGGCGCTGGAGCGCAAGGGCAGCGGCGCGCCGGTCGACATCGCCGCGCCCAAGGAAGGCATCTTCGCCATGCCGTCGGGCGTCGCCCTGGTGAAGGGCGCGCCGCAGCCCGAGCTGGGCGCGGCCTTCATCAACGAGATGATCGGCCCCGAGGTCCAGGCCAAGCTCTCGGCCACCACCTTCTCGCTGCCGACCAACAAGGACACGCCGGTTCCCGCCGGCATGCCGACCAACGTCACGGTCCATTCGGTCGACTGGAAGTTCGTCGCCGACAACCGCGCCGACTGGGTGAAGCGCTGGGACCGCGACATGGCGATGTAGCCACAGGTCGTGGCCTCTCAGTCGTTTCTCGATGTCGCGGGCGCCGAGAAGGCCTTCGGCGCCGCCATCGTGCTGGGCGGCGTCGATCTCAAGGTCGGCGCGGGCGAGTTCGTCTCCCTGCTGGGACCCTCCGGCTGCGGCAAGACCACCCTGCTGCGCATCATCGCCGGGCTGCTCGCCGCCGACCGCGGCAGCGTGCGGCTCGACGGCGAGGATCTCGGCGGCCGGCCGCCCCATCGCCGCGACGTCGGCGTGGTGTTCCAGAACTACGCGCTGTTTCCCCATCTCACCGTCGCCGAGAACGTCGCCTTCGGCCTGAAGGCGCGCCGCCGGCCGTCCGGCGAGATCGCGCCGACGGTAAAGCGCTTCCTCGAGCTGGTGCATCTCACCGAGTTCGCCGGCCGCTCGGTGCGCGCTTTGTCGGGCGGCCAGCAGCAGCGGGTCGCGGTGGCGCGGGCGCTTGCGGTAGGCCCCAAGCTCCTGTTGCTCGACGAGCCGTTTTCGGCGCTCGACCGCAAGCTGCGCGAGACGATGCAGATCGAGCTGCGCCGCCTGCTGCGCGAACTCGGCACGACGGCGGTGTTCGTCACTCACGACCAGGACGAGGCGCTCACCATGTCCGATCGCATCGCGGTGATGAACCGCGGCGCGATCGAGCAGCTCGCGACGCCCGAAACAGTCTACCGCTCGCCCGAGACGGCTTTCGTCCTGGAATTCGTCGGCCTCTCCTCCCGCCTCGCCGGCAAGGTCGTGGGGTCCCTGGGCGAGGGCATGATCGCCGTCGACACATCGATCGGCCGGATCTCCGGGCGCGGCAGCTTCGTCCCGGGCAGCGACGTGCTGGTGGCGGTGCGGCCCGAGCGCATCCTGGTCGGCCAGCCCGGCGACAACTCGGTGCGCGCCGACCTGCGTGACGCCGTGTTCCAGGGCTCGAAGGTCCAGCTCCACTTCGCCGGCGCCCAGGGCGACCATCTGCTGGTCGAGACCGCCGACCTGGCCGGCGGCCTGCCCGCGCCCGGAACGGCGATGCAGCTCGGCTGGTCGCGCGCCGACACGCTGATCTATCCGGCACCGCGGCCATGAGCGCGCGCACCGCCCAGCCATCCCTGCGCTCGCCGTGGCGCGACCCGGTGGCGCTGCTGGCCGCGCCGGCCGTCATCTACCTCCTGGTCGTCTACGCCTATCCGCTGCTCTGGCTGCTGATGAAGAGTTTCAGCGGCCCCTCGGGCCTCACCCTGCAGCCCTACGTCGCCTTCATGAGCGACCCCTTCAATTGGCGCGTGATCGGCAACACGCTCAGGGTCGCCGCCTGGGTGACCGTGGTCTGCTTCGCGATCGGCTATCCCGCGGCCTTTGCCCTCGCCCGCGCCGGCGCGCTGGTGCAGATCGTCATGCTGGTCTCGATCATCCTGCCGCTGTCGATCGGCGCGGTGGTCAAGGCCTTCGCCTGGCAGATCGTGCTGCGGCGCGACGGCGTCGTCTCGCAGCTCATGGTCGGCCTCGGCCTGTGGGACGAGCCGCAGCGTCTGCTGTTCACCGAGACCGGCCTGGTGCTGGGCGCGGCCAACATCTTCCTGCCCTTCATGATCCTGCCGGTCTATTCCGTGGTGAAGCTGATCGACCCGCGGCTGAGCGAGGCCGGCGCGACCTTGGGCGCCACGCCGCTCTACCGCTTCACCCGCGTGACCCTGCCGCTCACCTTGCCCGGCGTGGTGTCGGGCGTGGCCTTCGTCTTCTCCATGAGCGTGTCGATGTTCGTCATTCCCTCGCTGCTGATCGGCGATCGCTTCCAGACGCTCTCCACCTTGACGGGCCGCTCCTTCCTGCTGATGCGCAACGAGCAGCTCGGCTCGACCACGGCCGTCATCCTGCTGGCGCTGGCCGTCTCGATCGTCGTCGGCTCGACCTGGCTCGCCCGCCGCGTCGGAGGCAGCACGTGACCGCGATCGAACGGCTGACCCGTTGTTTCGTATGGTTCATCGCGGCCTTCACCGTCGTCTTCCTGATGACGCCGCTCGTCGTCACCATCGCGGTCTCGTTCGGCTCTTCGACCGTGTTCACCCTGCCGCCGCCCGACTGGTCGTTGCGCTGGTACGAGCGGCTCGCCAACACGCGCGGCCTCTTGCCGGCGCTGGTCGTCTCCCTGGAGGTCGCCGCCGTCTCCACCGCGGTCGCCATGGCGCTGGGTACGCTCT
>JABCYT010000445.1 GCA_013290035.1 Alphaproteobacteria bacterium | reverse complement strand
AAGGGATCGCGCGAACCCGTGGGCTTCTCGCCGATTGACCAGAAAGAGATCAGCGCATCGAGCTTGTCGGCCAGCGCCACGGCAATGGACACCGGCGCGCTGGGGCAGCGGTCATGGGGGCCGGCCGGCGCGTAGTGATCGCCGATCGCGTCGGCTACCGGCACCGGAAGCTCCTCGCTCAGCGCATAGTAGCGGCCCATGATTCCCTGCAGTTCGGGGAATTCGCCTACCATGCCGGTGACGAGGTCTGCCTTGCACAGCAGCGCCGCCTCCTCGACCTGAGCGCGTTCCGCGCCCGGCACGTATTCGGCGATCTCGAGCGCCAGTCCAGCGATGCGCCCAATCCGGTCGGCTTGCGTGCCGAGCTTGGCGTGGAACACGACGTCCTTCAACGCCGGCAGGTGCTCCGCCAGTCGCAGCTTTCGATCCTGGTCCCAGAAGAACTTGGCGTCGCTGAGGCGTGCCCGCAGCACACGCTCGTTGCCATCGACGATGGCCATGCCGCCATCGCGCGCCACCGTGTTGGCGACCACGACGAAGCGACCAGCCAGCATGTCGTCACTCCTGGTGGTCGCGAAATAGCGCTGGTGGTTCTTCATCGAGACGATCAGCACCTCGGGCGGCACGTCCATGAACTGCCCGTCGATCGTGCCCAGCATCGGCACCGGCCATTCGACGAGGCCCGCCACCTCGTCGAGCAGCCCGTCGTCGGCCTTCAGGGCGACCTGCGCTTCGGCGCAGAGCTTCTCCGCGCCGGCGAGCACGATCTTCTTGCGCTCCGCAGGATCGAGAATCACATAGGCTGCCCGGAGCTTGGCCGCGTAGTCGGTGAAGCCGGTCACCCTGATCTCGCCCTTGCTCAGGAACCGATGGCCGCGCGTGGTGTCGCCGAACCTGATCGGCGCCATGGCGCCGCCCGGTGCGATCTCGCCAGCCAGCACCTTGCCATCGAACAGCGCCACGATCGATTGCAGCGGGCGCACCCAGGTCATGGTGCCGCTGCCCCATTTCATCGACTTGGGCCAGGGCAGCGCGTTCATCGCCTTGTCGATGATGCCGGGCAGAGCGTCGGCCGTCGGCCCGCCCTGCTTCTTCAGCACGGCGAACCAGAACTCGCCCTTGCCGGTGTCGCGCTTCTCCGCCTGGTCGAGCGAGGCAAGCCCTGCCCCCTTGAGAAAGCCCTGCACCGCCTGCTCCGGCGCACCGACGCGGGGGCCGCGCCTTTCCTCGCTGACGTCGGCGCGCGCCGTCGGCAGGCCCTCGACCGCCAGGGCGAGACGCCGCGGGGTGGCGAAGGCGCGGGCGTCGGTGAACGCGATGCCCGCCGCCTTCAACCCTTCGCCAACGAGCCGCTTGAGATCGTCGGCCGCGCGCGCCTGCATGCGCGCGGGAATCTCTTCGCTCAGCAGCTCGAGGAGCAGTTCGGCCATCTCAAGCCGCTGCCTTCTGCGTCACGAGCCACGCCTCGCAGCACGCCTTGGCAAGGTCGCGCACGCGCAGGATATAGCTCTGCCGCTCGGTAACGCTGATCACGCCGCGCGCGTCCAGAAGGTTGAAGCAGTGCGAGGCTTTTATGCACTGCTCGTAGGCCGGCAGCGGCAGCTCGCTCTCGACCAGCCTTCGGCATTCCTTCTCCGCGTCGGCGAAGTGGCGAAACAGCATGTCGGTGTCGGCAACCTCGAAATTGTAGGTCGACTGCTCGCGCTCGTTTTGCAGGAAGACGTCGCCGTAGGTCAGCGGCACTTCCGAATCGGTGCGGTTGAACGGCAGCTCGTAGATCGTCTTCTTGTCGAAGAGATACATCGCCAGCCGCTCCAGCCCGTAGGTGATCTCGCCCGACACCAGGTCGACCTCGATGCCGCCCACCTGCTGGAAATAGGTGAACTGGCTGATTTCACTGCCGTCGCACCAGACTTCCCAGCCCAGCCCCCAGGCGCCGAGCGTCGGGCTCTCCCAATCGTCCTCGACGAAGCGGATGTCGTGCAGGGAGGTGTCGATGCCGATCGCCTCCAGCGAGCCCAGATAGCGTTCGAGGATATCGGTGGGCGATGGCTTCAGGATCGCCTGGAACTGGTAGTAATGCTGCAGGCGCATGGGGTTCTCGCCATAGCGCCCGTCACTGGGCCGGCGCGAGGGCTGGACGTAGGCGGCATACCAGGGCTTTGGGCCGAGCGCGCGCAAGGTCGTGGCGGGGTGGAACGTGCCGGCGCCCATTTCCATGTCGAACGGCTGCAGGATCAGGCAGCCTTGGCTTGCCCAATATTCCTGCAAGGTAAGGATGAGCTCCTGAAAGCACGTCGGCTTGACGCGTGCTGAGGGGTCGGTCACCGGTACTCCCCGAAGCTTAAAGACCTTATGTTTCCATGACTTAAGGTCGTTTTTGCGGTGCGGCAAAATAGGTGCGGCCCCCACCCCGGTCAAGCGGTTGGGGTTCCCGCAATTTCCGCAAGCGCTACCCCATTTGGCATCGGCTGAATCGACCGTCACGATGCTCCGGACGGTCGACAAGGATTTCCGCAATTCCCGCAAGCGCTTTGGGTATCGCCGCTTGGGAGATTGGGCCAATCCAACAGGGGCACGACACGAAATTGCGCGGATTCGGGCCGCGGTGAGCGATGATTTTTGTACACCGCCATAGGGGCTCGGAAGGGGGTTTCCGACCTTTCCGCCCTTTCCGCCCCTCGTAGTTTGGCGGCCATGGATAAGCCGACGGCAGGCCGAGCGCGTGGCGCAGGCGGCCGACGGCAATGGCGCCGCTGCCCTCGAAACGTCGATGGTGATGAACATCATGCCGATCCTTTGTCGACGAAGGTCGGCAGGAATACGCCACAACATTGCTCAGTTCTGTCAAGTCCGGGCGGAGAGGTCCGCCGCCCCTATCCCCGGAGTCGGCCGCAGTGGCCGCATTTCTCCGCGGCGGCCGAGATAAAGGCGCCGCAGCCGGCGCACTGGACGGTCTCCTCGATCACGACCTTGCGGGCGCTCAGCGGAGCCTCGGCAGACGGACGGGGCGCGGCTGGCGCCGGGTTCGGCGGCGGCGCGGGCCGTGCAGGTTCCTGCGGGTTGCCGACGAACCGGTCGTAGTGGCCTTTCCAGCGGGCGAGGGTTTTCCACACCGCGTAGAGGGCGACGCCGAACAGGATGATCTTGAGCAGAAACCCCATCGAGCGGTTGTGCGGACCGGGCGGCGCCGGGTCAAGCCGTCTCGCGTCGCGGGCCTGCGCCCGCTATAGGATCGGCCATGAATGGAAGTGGTTCTAATGGATGATGAGGGGACGCCGCTCGACCTGTTCGTGGTCGGCGGCGGGATCAATGGCGCGGGCATCGCCTGCGACGCGGTGGGGCGCTCGCTCAAGGTCGGACTCTGCGAAATGAACGATTTCGCCAGCGCCACCTCGTCGGCCTCGACCAAGCTGATCCATGGCGGGCTGCGTTATCTCGAGCAATACGAGTTCCGACTGGTGCGCGAGGCGCTGCAGGAGCGCGAGGTGCTTCTGGCCAAGGCGCCGCATCTCAGCCGGCCGCTGCGCTTCGTGCTGCCGCACGAGCCGCACCTGCGGCCGCGCTGGATGCTCAGGATCGGCCTCTTCCTCTACGATCATCTCGACTGGCACATGACCCTGCCCAAGTCGATCGCGGTCGACCTGCCGCAGTCGAAGTTCGGCGTCGGCCTGAAGCCGTCCTTCAAGAAGGGCTTCGTCTATTCCGACGCCTGGGTCGACGACGCGCGCCTGGTGATCTCCAACGTCAAATCGGCGCGCCAGATGGGCGCCCGCATCTTCGCCCGCCACCGCTGCGTCTCGGCGCGGCGCAGCGACGACGGCCGGCTGTGGAACATCGAGCTTGCGGGCCCCGACGGCGCCAGCGTGCATCTCAAGGCGCGCGGCCTGGTCAACGCCACCGGCCCCTGGGTGAAGCGCTTCCTCGACGAGCAGACGCATATCAAGACCACCAAGCGCGTGCGCCTGATCAAGGGCAGCCATATCATCGTGCCGCGGATGCACGAGGGCGAGCACGCCTTCATCCTGCAGAACAGCGACCACCGCATCGTCTTCATCATCCCCTACGAGCGCGACTTCTCCTGCATCGGCACCACCGACATCCCGGTCGAGGAGGGCGAGACGCCGGTCTGCACGCCCGAGGAGACCGCCTATCTCTGCGAGATCGCCAGCCACTACATGGTGAAGCAGGTGACGCCGGCCGACGTCGTGTGGACCTATTCCGGCGTGCGCCCGCTGTT
>JABCYT010000444.1 GCA_013290035.1 Alphaproteobacteria bacterium | reverse complement strand
GCCGCGAGGAGGTGCCGCCGGGCTGGTACGATACGGTGCGGCTGCGCCGCGGCGAGGCGCTCCGCATCATCGATCCGCTGGGCGTGTCGAGCGTCTCGCTGATCGGCTGGTGTGCGCATGATTCGTCCGAGCGCCTCAACTGCGCCGACACGGCCAAGGTGCAATGGAGCGCCGCTTTGTCCAAGGGCCGCGTCATCCTGTCGGACATGGGACGGGTCTTCCTGTCGCTGATCGAGGATACCAGCGGCGCGCACGATCTGCTGGTGGGCGGCTCGACGCCGGCCTCGGCGCTTGCCGCCAACGGCGAGGTCTCGCGCAACACCCACGAGAATTTCCTCGCCGCCGCCTCCAAGCTTGGCCTGGGGCTGCGCGACATCCCGCCCTGCGTCAGCTTCTTTGCCCCGGTCTCGGTCGATGCGGCCGGCCGCTTCTTCTGGCATGCCGGGCGCAAGCGGCCCGGCGATTTCGTCGATCTGCGCGCCGAGACCGATCTCGTGCTCGTGCTGTCGAACTGCCCGCATCCGCTCGATCCGGCGCGGCCTGCCGCCAATGGCCCGATCACGCTGGTGCGGCACCGCGCGCCGCCCGCCGCGTCCGACGATCCCTGCCGCACGATGTCGCCCGAGATCCTTCGCGCTTTTCAGTTCACCGATCGGCTCTACGCCTGAGGAGAGGGTGCGATGTCCAATCAGTCGATACCGGATCCCGCCGACGCCGTTTATGCCCATGAGGTGCCGGCCGAACGACCGTGGTCGCGTCTGCTCAAGCGCGGCCAGACGCTGCGCATTGTCGACATTGAGGGCCAGCAGGCCGTCGATGCGCTGCTCTATTGCGCCGAGGATCCGGCTGAACGCTACAGCGCCCAGGACACGATGCGTGTCCAGGGATCGGCCTATGTCGAGCTGGGAACGCGGCTGGTTTCAAACAAGGGCAGGATCATGGCGCGCATCACCGCCGATACCTGCGGCCGGCACGACACCTCGGCGGGCTGCTGTTCGTGCGAGAGCAACGCGGTGCGTTTCGGCGAGTCGACGAAATACCAGCATGCCTGCCGCGAGAATTTCATCCTCGAACTCTCCAGATACGGCCTGGCCAAGCGCGACATCGTCGCCAACCTGAATTTCTTCATGAACGTGCCGATCGATCCGTCGGGCAACTTCACCGTCGTCGACGGCATCTCCGCGGGCGGCAACCACGTCGACGTCACGGCCGACATGGATGTGATCTTCGTCATCTCCAACTGCCCGCAGGTCAACAATCCCTGCAACGGCTTCAACCCGACGCCCGTACGGGTGCTCGTCTGGGATCCGCCAACGGCATGAGGATCGGCATGCGCCTTGCTTTATCCGGCGCACGGCGCGCACGCGCCGGCAACAACGGCTTCGGGAGGGGCTGACGGCAATGTGGGATTGGGCGAGCTTCCTCCACTACATCCATAGCCCGTACCTGCTGACGGGTGCGGCGATCTCGCTGGGCCTTTCGGTCGGCGCCATGCTGATCGGGCTGGTTCTCGGTCTCATCGCGGCGATGATGCGCATGTCGGAACGGCGCTGGCTCAGGCTGCCGGCCTCGGGCTACGTCTGGCTGTTCCGCGGAACGCCCGTGCTGGTCCAGCTCATCATCATCTACACCGGCCTGCCGCAGCTCGGCATTCAGTTGGGCGTCGTCGCCTCGGCGCTGATCGGGCTCGGCGTCAACGAGGGCGCCTATCTCGCCGAGATCATCCGCTCGGGTGTCCTGGCGGTGCCCAAGGGCCAGTTCGAGGCGGCGCGCGCCATCGGCATGACCTGGCCCAAGACCATGCGCGTCGTGGTCATGCCGCAGGCGCTGCGCATCATCATTCCGCCGCTCGGCAACGCCTTCAACGGTCTGATGAAGACCTCCTCGCTCGCCTCGGTGATCTCGCTCGAGGAGCTGCTGCGGCGCACCGAGCTGCTCGTCCAGGTGCAGTTCAAGGTCCTCGAGATCTTCCTGGTGGCGGCCTTCTACTACCTGGTGCTCACCACGGTGTGGAGCGTGATCCAGGGCTGGCTCGAAGCCTATGCCTCACGCTCGGTCGCCGAGGATCGAACGACGCGCCGCACCAAGCTCGCGGCCGCCGTCGAAAGCGCGGTGCTGTCTTCGTGACCCAGGGGACGGAAGACAAGCGCGTGGCCGTGGTCGACGCGCGCGGCGTGCACAAGTATTTCGGCCAGAACCATGTGCTGAAGGGCGTCGATCTCACCGTGTACAAGGGCGAGGTGGTGGTGATCATCGGCCCGTCGGGCGGCGGCAAGAGCACCTTCCTGCGCACCATCAACCATCTTGACCGTCCCGATTCGGGCGAGGTCTGCATCAACGGCACTGCCCTGGGCGTGCCGCCCAAGGGCAGCCGGCGCGCGACGCTCTCCGACGCCGGCCTGTCGCGCCAGCGCCGCCAGGTCGGCATGGTGTTTCAGCAGTTCAACCTTTTCAGCCACATGACGGCCTTGGAGAACGTGATGTGCGGGCCGGTGCAGGTGCTGAAGACGCCGCGCACGGTGGCGCTGGTCGACGCCAAGCGCCTGCTGGCGCTGGTCGGCCTCGCCGACAAGGAGGCGTCCTATCCCGCGCAGCTCTCCGGTGGCCAGCAGCAGCGCGTGGCGATCGCGCGGGCGCTCGCGATGCATCCCGCGGTCATGCTGTTCGACGAGCCGACCTCGGCGCTCGATCCGGAGATGGTGGGCGAGGTGCTGAAGGTGATGCTGGACCTGTCCGAGCAGGGCATGACCATGGTGGTGGTGACGCACGAGGTCCAGTTTGCGCGCAAGGCCGCAGACCGTATCCTGTTCATGGAGGAAGGCCGTATCATCGAGGAAGGCCGGCCGGAGGAATTGATGGGTAACCCGCGCAACGAACGCACCCGAAGCTTTTTGCGCATGGTGATGGGCGAAGCCTGACATGCATTTGCTGGCATCGCTTGCCGCGCACGGCTGGCATCCCGCCGCCTGGCGCGTTTCCGGCAAGCCGGGCTTCGAGGGCGCGGCGCCGTTCAGGGCGGCGGCGCAAACCGCCGAGCGCGGCGGCCTCGACGCCGTGCTGCTCGGCCTGCCCGTCGCGCCGCTCGCGGTACGCGCCGCGGGCAGGCTCGATGGGCTCTATCTCGATCCGCTGCCGCTGCTTGGTTTGCTGATCGGCGCCACCCGCCACATCGGCCTTTGTGGCTACTGGCCGGCGGACGTGGCCGAGCCCTTTCACGTCGCCCGCGTGTTCGCGACGCTCGATCACCTGGCCGGCGGCCGCACCGGCTGGATCGCCGGCCTCGAGGGTCGCACCGAGCTCGCCGCAAGGGTCCCGCGGCCGGACCTGCCGATCGACGACAAGGAGGCGGCGCTCCGGCTCGCCGAGTTGATCGACGTCGCGCGCCAGCTGTGGGACAGCTGGGAGGATCGCGGCTTCGTGGTCGACCAGTCGACCGGCACCTTCGCCGATCCCGAGCGCGTACATCCGATCGATCATGCCGGCCGTTTCTTCACCGTGCGCGGCCCGCTGAACGTGCCGCGGCCGGTGCAGGGCCAGCCGGTTATCCTGCATCGCGACGTGCCGGCCGGCGACGCGCGGCAGGGCGCGGCCGCCAGCGCCGAAATCGTGCTGGCCCAGCCGGCCACGATTGCCGATGCGAAGCAGGCGCGCGCCGACTGGCGCGCACGCGCCGCGCGGCACGGCCGCGACGCCGATGGCCTGCGCTACGTCGTCCGCACGATGGCGATTCTGGCCGAGACGGAGGCCGCCGCCGCCCGGCGCGCGGCGGAGCTCGACGCGTTGATGGTACCGGACGACGGTGTGACGCGCCTCGTCGGCACGCCCGGGCAGTTCGCCGCGCACCTGGCCGAATGGCACGCGGCCGGCGCCTGCGACGGCTTCGATATCCTGCCCGCCGTGCTGCCGCTCGATCTTGACCTGCTGGTCGACGCCGTGGTGCCGCTGCTGCGCCAGCGCGGGCTGGTGCGCGCGGGCTACGATTCGACGACACTGCGCAGCCATCTCGGCCTGCAGCGCGCCACAAGCCGCTTTGCCGCTTAGGGAGAGCTGACGTGGCGGAGCGACGGATGCATCTCGGCGTCTTCACCTATCCCGGCGGGCACCATATCGCGGGATGGCGGCATGGTTCCGTCGAGCCGCGGGAGATCCTGGGCTACGACTACTACCTCCGCACCGCCCAGGCGGCCGAGCGCGGCAAGTTCGACCTGGTGTTCGTGGGCGACATGTTGGCGGCGCGCGAGAAGGATGGCCGC
>JABCYT010000443.1 GCA_013290035.1 Alphaproteobacteria bacterium | reverse complement strand
CCCGAGATCGTCGATGTCGGCACCTGCGTGGTGGTGCGGCCCCGCCTCAACGCCTTGCTCGAGCCGTTGCGCGCGAGCCTCGCCTCCGTGCTGCCCGACGGCGGCGCGGCCGATGCGATGGTGAACGAGACCGCGAGCGGCCTCGACCTGCTGATCCGTCTGCATCGCCGCCTCGATCTGTCGCTCGAACGGCGCGAAGCCTTGGTGGCCTTGGCCGAGGGCGCGGACCTGGCGCGGCTCAGCTGGGGCGATCGGGCCTCCGCCGAACCCGTCGTCGTTCGACGGCCTCCGTTCCTTGCCTTCGGTGACGCCAGGGTCGAGCCGCCGCCCGGCGCCTTCCTGCAGGCGACCCAACGCGCCGAGCAGGCGATGCGCGCCATGGTCGGCGAGTGGACGGGCGATGCGCCGAAGCTGGCCGATCTCTTTGCCGGTCTGGGCGCGTTGTCGCTGGGTCGTGCCGGCAAGCTCACGCTCTTCGAAAGCGACCGGCAGGCGGTGGCCGCCGTCGCGGCGGCGGCCCGTCGGCTGGGCGGCAGGGTGACGGCCGAGCGCCGCGATCTCTTCCGCAATCCGCTGACGGCGGCGGAGCTCGACGCCTTCGATGCCGTCGTGCTCGACCCGCCGCGCGCAGGCGCCGCCGCACAGTCGGCCGAGCTCGCTCGATCGAAGGTACCGCGCGTGGTCTACGGCTCGTGCGATCCCGGCAGCTTCGCGCGCGACGCGCGCACCCTGCAGGACGGCGGATACCGGCTGGAAAAACTTCTGCCGGTCGATCAGTTCCTGTGGTCGTCGCATATCGAGTTGATTGCGCTGTTCACGCGCGCGCCGCTAAGGTCGCCGCGGCATTAGGGAGGAAGAAACAACATGATGTTCGACCTGACCGGCAAGGTGGCCGTGGTGACCGGCGGCAGCCGCGGCATCGGCCGCTCGATCTGCGAGCAGATGGCCGCGCACGGCGCCAAGGTCGTCGTCTCCAGCCGCAAGCTGCCGGCCTGCGAGGAAGTCGTGAAGGGCATCAAGGCCAGGGGCGGCGAGGCCACCGCGGTGGCCGCCAGCATCTCCGACAAGGCGCAGCTCGAGAATCTGGTGGCTCTCGCCCGCAAGACCTACGGCAAGATCGACATCATGGTCTGCAACGCCGCCTCCAATCCGTACTTCGGGCCGCTGACGGGGCTCAAGGAAGAGGTGTTCGCCAAGATCATGCAGAACAACGTCATGTCCAACCTCTGGCTGATGAACATGGTCGGGCCGGAGATGGCGCAGCGCAAGGACGGCGCCTTCATCGTCGTGTCGTCGATCGGCGCCCTGATCGGCTCGGCCCACATCGCGGCCTACAACATGAGCAAGGCGGCCGATCTCTCGCTGGTGAAGTCGCTTGCCATGGAATGGGGCAAGCACAACATCCGGGTGAACGCCATCGCCCCCGGCCTGATCCAGACCGACTTCGCCAAGGCGCTGTGGGACAACCCCGACATTCGCCGCGCCAACGAAAGCAAGGCGGCGCTGAAGCGCATCGGCCAGCCCGACGATATCGGCGGCGTCGCGGTGTTCCTCGCCTCCAAAGCCGGCGCCTTCGTCTGCGGCCAATGCATCATCGCCGACGGTGGTGTTATCGGATCGGGGGCTGAATAATCTTGCCGGACCGCGGGCCTCCAGGCCCGCTCATCTCATGACCCCACCAAAAGGCTGGCACTCCAGAGGCTACTTGCCTCACTTCGACTCGCCGGAAACTGTCCAGTTTGTAACCTTTCGTCTGGCCGATAGCTTGCCGGCCGCTGTCGCTGAGGCGCTGGGACACCGAGAAGACAACGTCCACCGCATCGAGCGCGAACTCGATGCCGGTCTCGGGGCGTGCTGGCTGGGAAAGCCCGAGATTGCGTCGCTAGTCCAAGACGCGCTGCTGCATTTCGACGGCGAACGTTATCGCTTGATCGCGTGGTGCCTGATGCCAAATCACGTCCATGTCGTCATCGATATTTTGGATGGCCAATCTCTGACCGGCATCGTGCGAAGCTGGAAATCCTTCACTGCAAGGCAGGCAAACGCGCGACTCGGACGTTCTGGCCCATTTTGGCATGCCGACTACTTCGATCGGTACATGCGCAATGAAGAGCATCTGACCCAAACAGTTGACTATGTTGAGCGGAATCCTGTGAAGGCAGGACTTGTTGGGGCCGCCGATAACTGGATCTGGAGTTCAGCGCACTTCCGCAAGCCTTGAGGACAATGAGCGGGCCTGGAGGCCCGCGGTCCGGCAAGAGACGCTAAGCCAGGTCGAGCTCGCACCACACCGGGACGTGGTCGGACGGCTCGGGCAGGCCGCGCTCGGCCTTGTCGATGCCGACGGCGGTCAGCCGGTCGGCGGCCTGCGGCGAGAGCAGCAGGTGGTCGATCCTGAGCCCATTGCCCTTCGCCCAGGCGCCGGCCTGATAGTCCCAGAAGGTGTAGCACGGCGTGTCGAGATGGAAGGCGCGCACCGCGTCGGTCAGGCCGAGATTGAGCAGGGTGCGCAGCGCCGCGCGCGACTGCGGCTGGCAGAGCGCGTCGCCGGCGAAGGCCTTGGGATCGAAGACGTCCATCTCTGTCGGGCAGACATTGTAGTCGCCGCCCAAGACGAACATCTCCTCGCGGGCCAGCAGGTTCTTCGCGCGCTGGTTCAGCCGATCCATCCAGGCGATCTTGTAGGCGAACTTCTCGGTGCCGACGGGATTGCCGTTGGGCAGGTAGATGCCGCCCACGGTGAGCGGCCCCTTGGGCGTCGTGATCCTGCCTTCGATGTAGCGCGCCGGTTCGTCGGCCTCGGCATCGGGGAGAGTGCGGGCGGTGATCTCGACCGGATGGAGCGAGAGCAGGGCCACGCCGTTAAAACCCTTCTGCCCCACGATCTCGACCTTGTAGCCGGCGGCCTCGACCTCAAGCCGCGGGAATTGTGCCTCTTGGGCCTTGATCTCCTGCAGGACGACGACGTCGGGCTTGGCGCGCGCCAGCCACGCCACCAGATTCCCGGTCCGCTTGCGGACGGAATTGACGTTCCAGGTCGCGACCTTCATCGCGGCCGGATCACACGCTGAAGGAGTTGCCGCAGCCGCAGGAAGAGGTGGCGTTCGGGTTCTTCACCTGGAACGAGGAGCCCACCATTTCCTCGACATAGTCGAGCTGGCTGCCCTTCAGGAGCTCGAGCGACGTGCTGTCGACCAGCACTGCGGCGCCGTTGCGCTCGATCACCAAGTCGTCCTCGTTGCGCTGATCCTCGAACGAGAAGTTGTACTGGAAGCCCGAACAACCGCCGCCCAGGACGGCCACCCGCATCATAACGGGCTTGGCTTCCTTGGAGGCCAGGAAGGCGATGCGCTTGGCAGCGCTGTCGGTGACGGCAAATTGGGTCTCGCTCATGCTTTACAAGATGTGGTTGGAAGGCCGGTTCGTCAATGCTTCGCGTTGCGTTCCAGCTGCTCGCGCAGGCCCTGCAAGTCGCCCAGGACCCAAAGATCGGCAATTTTATCACTTTTCAGGCTGAAGAGGGCGGCCCCGGCCCCCATGAACGGCGCCCGGTGAATGCCCTCAAACCGCATGCGGGCAAACGCCCGGTCGCCTTCGCTCACCAGGTCGAGGATGGTGCAGCGGTAATCGGCCAGTGCCTCGGTCACCCGGTCGACATAGGCCGAAAAGGCCGCATGGCCCGTCATGGTGGGTCCGAGCGAGCCGCGAAAGGTGAAATCGGGGTGAATCAGTTCCGCGATGGCGGCCTTGTCGCCTCGGTTCCAGACGCGATCGTAGAAGTCTTCGACAGCCGTTCGAGGTGTCATGTCAGGGCCGCCAGGCCGCGCTCACGGGCGCGAATGCGCTCGCGGTAGAGAATGTAGAGGCCCGAACCGATGACCAGCGGCAGGCCATACCAGACCGCCGGCGAGGGTTGGTCCCTGAACCAAAAATAGCCGTAGAGAACCGCCAGCACGATGGAGCTGTAGTCGAAAGGCGCCAGCACCGACGCCGGCGCCAGGCGAAGCGCCCGCGTGACCAGGATCTGGCCGACGCCGCCAATGAGGCCGAGCGAGGTGAGCCAGAACCAGCCGCCGAAGGACGGCCACTTCCACTCCGGGATGGCGCCGATCAGCGACACCGCGCTGGCGAACAGGCAGAACCAGAAGATCGTCGCCGCATCGTGGTCGTAGCGGCTGATCAGGCGTGTCAGCACGGTGGACAGCGAATAGCAGAAGGTCGCGCCCAGCACGACCAATGACAGCCAGTGGACCGATATGTT
>JABCYT010000442.1 GCA_013290035.1 Alphaproteobacteria bacterium | reverse complement strand
ACGGCGTCGCGGTCGAGATATTTGTCGTCCTCGGGGAAGAACTCGGTGATCAGCGGCTTGTGCCCCGGCGCGTGGATGATCATGTGCAGGTGCGCCGGGCGCCAGGCGTCGCGGCCCAGCGCACGCAGCATGTCGCCGGCCGGACCATCGTCGGGCACGGTGTAGGAAACCGGGCGCACGGTCGAAAAGGCGAAGCTGCCATCGGCCGCCACGGTCAGCCGCGCATGGTAGTTGGTGGGCGACTGCGCCGTGTCCTGCTGGGCGTAGAGGCCGTTGCCGGCGTTCTGCCACAGCGCCAGCACCGTGCCCTTGGCCGGCGCGCCCTTCTCGTCCGCGATCTTGCCGCTCACTACCAGCGGTTCGCCGACCTGGCCGCGCCACAGGTCGCCGCCATTGGCCAGCTCGGGCGCGCCCTCGATGTGGAACGGACCCAGCACCGAGGACGGCGTGCCGGACGTCGCGGCATTGACCATGTCGACCAGCGAGGAGACCCCCAGCAGATCGGAGAAAAGGATGTACTCGTTGCGCTTGTCGTCGGTGAATTGCGTGGCGCGGGTCAGCGCGTCGATCGCGGCCGTCCATTCGGCCTGGGTGAGCTTGTTCTCGCGCACAAAGCTGTGCAGGTGGCCGGCCAGGCTGACCAGCAGGGTCCGCGTGCGCTCCGACGGCGCGTTCTTGCAGTAATCGGCGAAGGCCTGGGTGATGCTGGCCGGTGTGAGATTGCGCATGTCAAAAGTCTCCCGCCCGTCTAGCGGGCTGCTCGCTGGAGCGTATCGTAGTCGGCGCGCAGCAGGGCGAACAGCAGATGGTCCGCCCACTGACCGTTGATCCGGAGATACTGCCGCGCCAGGCCCTCCTCGTGGAAGCCGACCTTGGCCAGGACCGCCTTGGAAGGCTCGTTGTGCGGCAGGCAGGCGGCCTCCAGGCGGTGCAGCCTGAGGTCGTCGAAGACGAAGGGCAGGACGCCGCGCAAGGCGTCCGTCATCAGCCCCTGCCCGGCATAGGGCTGGCCCATCCAGTAGCCGACCGAGGCCGCCTGGGCGACGCCGCGGCGGACGTTGCTGAGATTGATGCCGCCGGCCAGCCGCCGTCCCTCGTTGGTGAAGACGAACAGCCCGTAGGCCTCGCCGGACCGCCATTCGCGCGCCTGCTGGCGCAGCCGCCGGCGGAAATGGTCGCGGCCCAGGGAATCCTCGGGCCAGGTCGGTTCCCACGGGGTGAGAAAGGCCCGGCTGCGCGCCCGCAGTTCGGCCCATTCGGCCCAGTCGTCCATTGTCGGAGCGCGCAAAAACACGCGCTTCCCGGAGATCCGGGTCATTCCCGACAGCGACAATGGGACATCGGCGAAACGGAACATCTGGTCTATAGTAACGTTTGGTCGCGAATTGTTACATGTTTTCCGAGGCTTGACGTAGGAAATTGAGACTGTCCGCCGCGCCCCCAGCGGACGGATAACCGTCTTGAAACGGACCGACAGTGGTATGAAATTCCCACCTCAATTAGAGTCACCCGCCAGGACCCGTCATGGAAATAGAAAAAAACCCCAACGTCGGCCAGAAGGGCCGCTTCTACCTGACCAAGAACATTTGGGTGCCCCAAGAGCCGATCGAGAAGCTAAATCTCAAGATGTCGGACATGATCCTGCGCCGCATGCCCAAGCTGCCCTTGGGCGGTGACGATGCGCTAAGATTGTTTCCGGTACTGGGCGAGCTCCGGAAAAGCCACGACAAGATCAAGGCCGATCTCCAGTACCTGCTGAGCCACCACGAAGAGATTCCGGCACTGCACGAGGTCCATCCGCGCGACCTCTACGTGGCGGGCCGCGCCTGGCGCACCTTCCTGCTCAAGATCTGGGGACACGAGGTCAAGGAGAACACGACCGCAGTGCCCGACACCTACGCGGCGATTTCCCGTATCCCGGGCGTGCACACCGCGCTGTTCAGCATCCTGGCCGGCGGCGCGGAGATCGAGCCCCACCGCGGTTCGGCGGCCGGCGTGATCCGCTTTCATTATCCGCTGATCGTGCCGACCGAGCCGGAGAAATGCTGGATCGAGATCGGTGGCTACCACTTCTTCTGGGAAGAAGGCGTGCCGCTGGTGTTCGACGACACGCGCGAGCATTGGGTCAAGAACCAGACCGAGCAGACCCGCGTGGTGCTGATCATCGACTTCAACGCCTCCATGCCCTTCCCGGTGAATCTCTACACCGGGCTGCGCTACAACCTCATTCGCCGCAGCGCCGAGATCAAGGCCGTGGTCGAGCGCGCCGCCATCGGCGTGCCGCCGCGGGCGACCGAAACGGAGCTCGCGCGGGCGGCGTAAGTCTTCCGGGACCGCGGGCCTCCAGGCCCGCATCATGATCATGAGCGGGCCTGGAGGCCCTCAGGCGCATGTGAATGCGCCGAGTCCGGCAAGATTAAGCCGCGAGGCGCGCGGCGATCCTGTCGAGCGATTCCAGTTCGTCGATCGGCCCCAGCGCCGCCAGGGTGAGCTCACCCTGCAGCAGGCGGCGCGCGACGCGGCGCACCGCTTCCTGATCCACCGCCTCGATGCGAGCGACGATCTCGGCATAGGGAATCGTCCGGCCGTGGATGATGAGATGGCGTGCCGCCTGCTCGCAGCGCGCACCGCTCGATTCGAGCGCCATCAGCGTGCCGGCCTTGATCTGATTGCGGGCGCGCACCAGCTCGGCTTCGGTCAATGTGTGGGCGACGCCCACGAACTCCTCGCAGACGGCCGGAACCAGTTCCGCCAGGTCGTCCTCGCCCGTGCCGGCATAGATGCCGAACAGCCCGCCGTCGCCGTAGGCGGTGTTGAAGCAGTGGATGCCGTAGACCAGGCCGCGCTCCTCGCGGATGCGCTGGAACAGGCGCGAGGACATGCCGCCGCCGAACAGGGTCGAATAGACGGCGAGCGCGAAATAGTCGGGATCGCGGTAACCGATACCCTCGCAGCCCAGCACGAGATGGGCCTGCTCGAGCACGCGCGCCTCGCGCCCGTCGCCGCCGACATAGCGCAGCGGCACCGGCGCCTCGGCATTGGCCGGCGTGCGCGGCACCGAGCCGAAATGCTTGTGGGCGAGGTCGACGATGTGATCGTGCTCGACCCGGCCGGCCGCCGACAGGACCATGTTGGAGGCGGTGTAGTGGCGGGCGAGATAGGCGAACAGGTCGTCGCGGCCGATCGCCTCGACGGAAGCCGCCGTCCCCAGCACCGGACGGCCGAGCGGCTGGCCGGGCAGCGCGGTCTCCTGGAACTGGTCGAAGATCACGTCGTCGGGCGTGTCGAGCGCCTGGCCGATCTCCTGCAGGATGACGCCGCGCTCGCGCTGCAGCTCGTCGGGGTCGAACACCGAGTTGCGCAGGATATCGGCGATCATCTCGACGCCGAGCGCCACGTCCTCCTTCAGCACCGAAGCGTGGTAGGCGGTGATCTCGCGGCCGGTATAGGCGTTGAGGCTGCCGCCGACATTCTCGATCTCCTCGGCGATGGCGCGGGCCGAGCGGGTGCGCGTGCCCTTGAACGCCATGTGCTCCAGCATATGCGCCATGCCGTTCAGTTCGGCGCTCTCGTGGCGCGTGCCGCAGGCCACCCAGATGCCGAGCGAGGCCGATTCGACCTCGGGCATCGGGTCGACCGCCACGCGCAGGCCGTTGCCGAGGGTGGTGACCTTGATGTCGCTCATGTGCGCACCTTTGCGCGAACGGCCGCGGGCTCGTGCGCCAGCGCCATGCGCTCGTCGATCATCGTCTCGAGCGCGGCAAGATCGTTCGGCAGACCGTCCATCCTCTCCGCCCGGTCCATCAGGTCGCCCAAGCGGGCCGGCAGGCGCGGCCGCTCGCCGGTCGCCTTGGCCACGGCCTCGGGGAACTTGGCGGGATGGGCGGTCGCCAGCACGACCATGGGAACGTTCGGATCGCGGCGATGCTGCTGGGCCACGGCGTAGCCCACGGCGGTGTGCGGATCGATCGTCTCGCCGAAGCGGCGGCGGCAATCGGCGATGGCTCCGAGCGTGCCCTCCTCGTCGAGCCGGCCGGCGTCGAACAGCGTGCGCACATGGGCCAGCGCGTTGGCGCCGACCTTGAGCGTGCCGCTGCGCCGGAACTCGGCCATCGCCTCGGCCAGCGCCTTGCCGTTGCGGTCGTAGAGGTCGAACAGCAGGCGCTCGAAGTTGCTCGAGATCTGGATGTCCATGCTGGGGCTCAGGGTCGGCACCACCTCGGCCGTCGTCATGGCGCCCGCGTTGAAAAAGCGGGGCAGGATG
>JABCYT010000441.1 GCA_013290035.1 Alphaproteobacteria bacterium | reverse complement strand
TCTGGCCGTAGGCCATCAGGGTCTCGAAGCGCAGCTCTTCCAGCGTCCGGGCGATGCCGCCATTGTCGTAATACCAGCCGCCGTTCCAGTTGGGATCGCTCGCCAGCCGCTTTTGCAGCGCCTCCAGCCGGTCGAGCCCGGCCGGTGAGCGTGGCGCCGTCACCGACGGCACGATCGCCTTCATGAAGCCAGGATACGAGGCCGCCCACTGGAACGACTGGAAGCCGCCCATCGACGGGCCGATCACCGCGACAAGGCCCTTAAGTCCCAACGAATCGACCAGAAGTTTCTCCGCCGACACGATGTCGCGCATGGTGATGTCGGGGAAGGTTGGCCCGTAGGGTTTGCCGGTGCGCGGGTCGGTGCAGTTGGGTCCGGTGCTGCCATGCGCTGACCCGAGCGCGTTCACCGACACCACAAAGGTATGATTCGTATCGACCGCCTTGCCCGGACCGATCAGCCCGTCGAACCATCCGGGTGCGCCCGCGGCGACGCCACGGCCCTGCTTGCCGGGCGCATTGCGGCCGGCGGCGTGATGGCTCGACGTGTAGCCGTGCACCACCAGCACGGCGTTATCGCGCGCCGGCGCCAGGCTGCCGTAGGTCTCATAGGCAAGTTCCAGAATGGGCAACGACTGGCCGCTTTCCAGGCGAAAATCACGCGTTGTGAAGAGTTTGCTTTCGATTCCGCCGAGCTCTGCCACGGGAATACCCCTTTTCACCGGGTGGCGATCCTGCCCCCGACAGGCTATCAACAGGCGAAGGATCGTCGCCGGCCGGCGGCGCGTCCATCGGTTAAAGGCATTGTAGAGCGAGACGGTGATGGCGCGCGAGTCGATGGAATATGACGTGTTGATTGTTGGCGGCGGCCCGGCCGGGCTCGCGGCGGCGATCCGACTCAAGCAGCTCGCGGCCGAGCGCAATCACGAAGTGTCGGTCTGCCTGATCGAGAAGGGCTCGGAGATCGGTGCCCACATCTTGTCGGGCGCCGTGATCGATCCGATCGGGCTGAACGAGCTCATACCCGACTGGAAGGAGAAGGGCGCGCCGGTCGAGACGCAGGTGAGCGACGACCAGTTCCTGTTCTTCTCCAAGACCGGCTCCTTCCGCTTTCCCAATTTCCTGATGCCGCGGCTGATGAACAACCACGGCAACTACATCGTGAGCCTGGGCGATCTCTGCCGCTGGCTCGGCCAGCAGGCCGAGGCTCTGGGCGTCGAGATCTATCCGGGCTTTGCCGGCGCCGAGATGCTCTACAACGACGACGGCTCGGTGCGCGGCGTCGGCACCGGCGACATGGGCATCGGCAAGGACGGCAAGCACAAGGCGAACTACACGCCGGGCATGGACCTGCTGGCCAAGTACACGCTGATCGCCGAGGGCGTGCGGGGCTCGCTCGCCAAGCAGCTGATGGCCAAGTTCGAGCTGCGTAGCGGCGTCGATCCGCAGAAGTTCGGCATCGGCCTCAAGGAGCTGTGGCAGGTCGATCCGGCCAAATTCAAGAAGGGCCTGGTGGCGCATTCGCAGGGCTGGCCGCTCAGCGAGACCAACAGCCACGGCGGCTCCTTCATGTACCATTTCGGCGACAACCTGGTTTCCATCGGCTTCGTGGTTCACCTCGAGTACGAGAATCCGTACCTCTCGCCGTTCGACGAGTTCCAGCGCTTCAAGACCCATCCCGAGGTCGCCAAGTACCTGCAGGGCGGCAAGCGCCTGGCCTACGGTTCGCGCGCCATCAACGAGGGCGGCGTGCAGTCGGTGCCCAAGCTCGTCTTCCCGGGCGGCGCGCTGATCGGCTGCTCGGCGGGCTTCGTCAACCTGCCGCGCATCAAGGGCAGCCACAACGCGCTCAAGAGCGGCATGCTGGCCGCGGAGGCTGCCTTCGAGGCGCTGGCGGCAGGCAAGACCGGCGGCGACGAGCTGATAGCCTATCCGGTGAAGCTGAAGGCGTCGTGGATCTGGAAGGACCTCGACAAGGTGCGCAACGTCAAGCCGGCGCTCAAATGGGGCACCATGCTGGGCACGCTCTATGGCGGCATGGACATGTGGCTGCACGACCTCGGCATCCGCGTGCCGTGGACGATGCATCACAAGAAGGCCGACCATGAATGCCTGCGGCCGGCGGCCGAATTCCAGCCCCTCCAGTATCCCAAGCCCGACGGCGTGGTATCCTTCGACAAGCTCTCCTCGGTGTTCCTCTCGAACACCAACCACGAGGAGGACCAGCCGGTTCATCTCAAATTGCGCGATCCGTCGATTCCCATCGCCGTCAACCTGCCGCTCTATGCCGAGCCGGCGCAACGCTACTGCCCGGCTGGCGTTTACGAGGTGGTGACTGCCGATAATGGCCAGCCGCGTTTCCAGATCAACGCGCAGAACTGCGTTCATTGCAAAACCTGCGACATCAAGGATCCGGCACAGAATATCGATTGGACCGTGCCCGAAGGCGGCGGCGGTCCCAACTATCCCAACATGTGAGCTCCATGCGACGCACCTCTCTCGCGCTGCTCTCGGCAGCGCTGCTCCTCAGCCTCCCCGCCATCGGCAACGCCCAGCAGGGGGGAACTCCGTCACCTGCCAAACCGGCGCAACGCGGCTCGCAGACGCCTGCACCACCGTCGTTGATCCCGCTCGATGGCCGCTATCTCGCGGCGCGCGTGGCCGAGCAGGATCACGACTACGACGCCGCTGCCGACCAGATCGACCTGGCGCTCGCCCAGACGCCGGACGATCCTGAACTGCTCTACTCGGCCTTCCGGCTGCGCATCTACGCCGGCCGCATCGACGCCGCGGCGCAGCTCGCGCCGAAGGTCCTGGCGACGCGGCCGGGCGACGGTTTCGCCAACCTCGTGCTGGCGGTGCAGGCGATCAAGAAGGGCGACTATCGCGCAGCCGAGCAGCAGATTGACAAGATCGGCCCGGAGAACCAGCTCGGTCCGCTGCGTGAATACGTGCTGGCCTGGCTCAAGGCTGGCGAGAAGGAGTTCCCCGCCGCGCGCGCGCACCTCGCCAAGCTGAAGCCCGCCGCGGGCGAGCGTGCCGAGGCGCCGGCCCTGGTGATCGATGCGCAAATCGACGAGATGGCGGGCGACAAGGCCGCCGCCGAAGCCAAGTACCGCCGGGCCATCTCGCTCGACCCCAGCGGCCTGCGCACCACGGTCGCGGTCGCCGAGGGCCTGCGCCGGCTGGGCAAGGCCGACGACGCCCGCCAGCTCCTGAAGACGTATGGCGAGAAGTACAGCGACGCCGTGGTCATGGACGGGCTGATCGGCCCCAATGCGCCGGCGCCCAAGCCGCCGACGGCCGCCTCGGGCGTCGCCGAGATCCTGTTCGACATCGGCGGCATCCTGGCCTCCGACCAGCGCAATCCGCGCGCCGATCTTGGCCTGATCTTCTACCAGCTCGCCGCCAGCCTCAGGCCCGAGCACGATTTCGCCTGGTTGATGATCTCGGGTCTTTACGAGCAGTTCCAGCTGATCCCCAAGGCCATCGCCGCGCTCGGCAAGATCGGGCCCAGTTCGCCGCTCTACTGGCAGGCCCGGTTGCGGATCGCCGCCCTCGATGCCCAGCAGGAGAAGTTCGACCAGGCCATCAGCCAGCTGCGCACGCTGGTCGCCGAGAAGCCCGACCGCATCGACGCGGCGCTCACGCTCGCCGACCTGCTGCGCGGCAAGGAGCGCTATGCCGAGGCCGTGCAGGCCTACGACACCGCGATCCAGCGGCTGCACAACATCGAGGAGCGCCACTGGTCGGTGTTCTTCGGCCGCGGCATCGTCGAGGAGCGTCTCAAGCAATGGCCCAAGGCCGAGGCCGACATGAAGAAGGCGCTCGAGCTCTCGCCCGAGCAGCCGCATGTGCTGAACTATCTCGGCTACAGCTGGATCGACCAGGGCCTGCATCTCGACGAAGGCATGAAGATGCTGGAGCGGGCGACCGAGCTCCGGCCCGACGACGGCGCGATCACCGATTCGGTCGGCTGGGCCTTTTACCGGCTCGGCCAGTACGACAAGGCCGTCGAATGGCTCGAGCGCGCGATCGAGCAGAAGGGCGACGACGCCACCATCATCGAGCATCTGGGCGACGCCTACTGGCATGTCGGACGCCAGCGCGAGGCTCGCTTCCAGTGGGAACGGGCGCTCAACCAGAAGCCCGACAAGGACCGCTTGCCCGTGATCAAGGACAAGCTCGCCAATGGGCTGAGCGCGGCCAACGACAAGCCGACCGTCTATGAAAAGGCCGCCGACACCAAGCAGGGCGGCTGAGCCAGCGT
>JABCYT010000440.1 GCA_013290035.1 Alphaproteobacteria bacterium | reverse complement strand
GGTTCATGAAAGATTCGCGGTCCGTCGGCCGGTAATTCTGCGGCAACGTAATCGACATCGTCGGCAACTCCACTCGCAGCGACTACTATCCACCTCGGGGGAAGGCGGACCTTCAAGGCGCGCGGAGTATAGGGATGGCGGCTTTCGCTGCAACCTCGTTCGCGGCGACCGGCGGAAACTTGTCGTGCACTGCAGCAAATCGTTGGTGCCAAAATCCTCCCAAACCGTGCGCAATTATGGCGCCGGAATGGCCGTTTCTATTGCAGCGCAGCAAATGCACCCAAAGCAAGCAGTCGGGCGAAGGAAGTGGACAAGTCAAACGCCGGATCGCCCTGGAAAGCCGCTCCCGCGGCCTCTTCGAGCGACATCCCTGCCAGCAATGCCGCGACGAAAGCCGCCTCGCCCGCACTCAGGCTGACAAACGCCGCGTCGTCGGGCCGCTGAAATACCAGGAGGTTGGAGGCGCCTGAATTCAGATCGACTGTTTCGCTCGCGGCGCCCGGTTGGGAGGTCTCCCAGATGCGGTCCAAAGGATAGCGCGAACTGATCAGGGCGCTGCCGGCCGCCAGGGCGATCGACATCGACGCCAGCCGCTGCGCGGCGACGGTGGAAAGGTCCGCCGCCTGCAGCCGATCGCCGGGCGGGGCATGGAAGGCAAGGTTCAGGGCCCAGTCCAGCCGAGCGACGTCGGCCAGATACGGCAGGTCGCGCGCCGCTTCGCAGCCGGCGATGAAGGCCGCGAAATCGGCGCCGTACTCGGTCAACACCGGCTGCGCCGGCAAGGCGTGCCCGACGAAAGCGCGCGCGAGGCCGCTGAAGAAGTCCGTCCCGACCAGCGCCTGCACCGTGGGAAAGGTCGCGGCCAGCGCCGTGCCGAGGCTTGCGAAGACATGATGGCGGTAGACGCCGAGCCGCGCCGCGGCCGGGATCGTGTCACCTGCCACTGCGACCACGAGGTCGGCGCGGTCGGCGCCCATGATGTGCGCGGCGAATGCCGCCTGCAGGTCACGCAGCGCGAGCGGCATCCTGGCCACCTGCGACGAGCACTGTCTTGATCACGCCGGCGGCCCGCGCCGCCTCATCGAGCAGCACGCCAAGCGAGGGGATGTCGGTGTCCCACTCGATCAGGGTCGGGCGGGCGCCGAAGCGCTGCACGACCTCGGTGAACAGCGCCCACACGCCGTCGCTGACCCGGGAACCGTGATCGTCGATCAGAATGGGTTCGCCGTCGGCGTCATTGGTGGCGTGGCCCGCCAGGTGATACTCGCTGATCGCCGGGCCCGGCAGGCCATCGAGCCAGTCGCGCGGATCGAGCCGCAGATTGTGCGCCGTCACGACGATGTTGTTGGGATCGAGCAGCAGGCCGCAGCCGCTGCGCCGCGCCAGCTCGGACAGGAACGCCGGTTCGGACAAGGTCGAGTGGGCAAAGGCCAGATAACACGATGGATTTTCGATCGAGACCTGGCGGCCCAGAGCGTCCTGCAGCCGCCCGACATTGCGAACCACGACCTCGAGCGCCTCCTCGGTGTAGGGCAGCGGCAGCAGGTCGTTGAAATATCGCCCGCCGCTCACGCTCCACGACAGATGATCGGACACCCAGGCGGGTTCGAGGCGCTTCACCAACGCGGCCACTCGTGCGAGATGCGCTTGGTCGAGCCCTTCCGCCGAACCGAGCGACAGGCCGACCGCGTGAACGGAAAAGGCGTAGTCGGCGCGCAACCGCTCGACGGCCTGCAGCGCCGGCGATTGCGCCAGATAGTTCTCGGCATGGATCTCGAGAAAGCCGGTCGCCGGCCGCTCGCGCCCGATCGCCGCCAGATGCGGCGAGCGCAGGCCGATGCCGGCGACCGGGTTCATGCGATCAGCTCGAGGTAAGCTTGCCGCCGGCGATCTTCTCGCAAGTACCCTTGGGCACGCTGATCCAGGCGTCGCTTTGCGCGTCCTTCTTCGACGTGCCGGCGCACGAGGACGCGGCGGTCTGGCAGTCGTTCTTGCCGGCCTTGGCGACGCCGTAGCACTTCTCCATGTTGCCTTGCGCCTGCACGGCGACCGGCACGGCAAGGGCAGCAGCGAGCGCGGCGGCGATGGCGATGCGGGTTGGGGTCATTGGATCCTCTCTGGATGACGATGGAGGCGTTATACGCCAGATTGGCCGTGGATTGGCCTCACTGGCCGTCAAACAGCGGCTATCGTAACCATAGCCTAGGGTCACGAAAACTTGTTCGACAAGCCCGGCAACGCGCTGCTCTCACCCGGCGACTTCGTGCGTCATCCCGGCCGCCCGGACTGGGGATTGGGCCAGGTCCAGTCGATGATCGGCCATCGCATCACCGTCAATTTCGAGAATGCCGGCAAGCTCGTCATCGACGGGAACGTCGTGGAGCTGACCCCCGTCGATTCCCCTTCAGCTGATGGGCCTTCAACCGATGGGCCGCCGCGCTGAGCTCGGCCGGCGTATTGACGTTCAGGAAGGGCGTGGCCCCGCCGGGCCAGTCGAGTTCGGCCAGGACATAACGGCGGGCGAATTCCTCGACCCGCCGCACGCCCTCGTCCAGTACGGCACGCCTGAGATCGGCCGCGAGCTTCACCGACCAGACCGCGAGCGTATGCTCGAGCCGCCGTCCATGCCGTACCATCAGCACGTCGGGCTCGGGCACATGCATCAGGCCGCAGAGCCGCACCGTGAGATCGAGCGGCAGAAACGGCACGTCGGCCGGCGCCGTCAGGATCCAGCCGGCATGCGGATGGTGTGCCCGCGCCCATTCCATGCCGGCCAGGATGCCAGCGAGCGGCCCCAGTCGCCGGCCGTCGCGCCGGGCGGCGCGCTGCACGTCGGGCGGATCGGCGATCACCGGCACCTTGAGGGTGCGCGTCCCCGGCAACGGATCGTTGGCCACGACCACGAGATCCATGACCTGCGGGCGCAGGCGCTCCACGACATGGGCCAGCATGGGCCGGCCACCCAGCCTGCGGAGCGGCTTGGGCACGCCCGGGCCCATGCGCCGCCCCTCGCCGCCCGCCAGGACGACGCCCACCAGGGCGCCGGCCCGCACCGGCCCCAGGGTCGGCCTGAATTCCCGCTTCGCCTTGCTCGCCATGGGCTGCACTATGCGGGCCGCAAAGCTTCAAGCAAGGGGAGGAACTCATGGCCTTCAGCATCGCCAAGACCGCCAACTGGCTGCACCAGGTCCATCGATCGCGCGCCGTCGTCGGTTGGTGGCCCGAGCAGTTTGCGCTCGAGGACGAGCGCACCGCCTACAAGGTGCAGGACGCGTTGCTCAACAAGCTCATCCCCAAGCAAGGGCCGCTCGTTGGTTACAAGATCGCGCTCACCTCGCCGCAGATCTGGGAGCAGACCGGCCTGCGCGGTCCGGCCTACGGGCCGATCCGCAAGAAGCGCGTGTTCGAACACAAGGCCTCGGTGCGCGCCGACCGATGGGCGCGGCTCGGCGTCGAGCTCGAGATCATCCTCACCGCCAACGCCGACGTGCCGCGACCGAAGGACAAGCCTTACGACAAGGACTCGATCGCGCCTTACGTCGGCGAGGCGCGCGCCGGCTTCGAGCTGATCGAAGACCGCGGTGCCGACTACAGCCGGCTGAGCGTGCCGTGGCTGGTGATGGATGTCGGCTGGAATGGCGGCTCACTGCTCGCCAAGGCCAACAAGGGTTGGCGCGACCTCGATCTCGCCAACCTCAACGGCTCGATTGCCTTCGACGGCAAGGTCGTGCGCAGCGGTCATTCTGGCGACGTGCTGGGCCACTGCTACAATTCGCTGGCCTGGCTCGCCAACAAGCTCGGCGAGCACGGCAAGACGCTGAAGAAAGGCATGATCGTCTCTTCGGGCAGCATGGTCGCCTGCCAGTTCGTGCCGCCCGGCAGCACCGCCGTCGGCAAGATCGAAGGCCTGGGCGAGGTCACCCTGAAGTACGAGTTGCCGCGCTAGAAGCGGCCATCTCGAAGGACCGAAAAGCCAGTAGTGAAAGACTCTCGAGCCACTACAAAGTGGACTGAATGCAGCGTGTTCCATTCAGAGATCTGTCCAGTAAAGTCGATCCCACAGCGGGAAGCAGCGAGTTGCCCACAATGCGACAGCATCTCGCTGTCGTGGATATTCTCCCGGATGCGCGCATATCTGGAGTACCCATGAACGCGGGACCCAACGAGGATACGCTCGGCTTTCGATGGCGGGACGCCGTCCTTCGCGGCGTCGAACCGCCGCCCGCCGCATTCCTGACGCGCCGCCCTTTCCATCCCTGGCTGATCGTGATCG
>JABCYT010000439.1 GCA_013290035.1 Alphaproteobacteria bacterium | reverse complement strand
GTCGCCGCCTGCAGTTTCTGGTTGGTGTCCTCCAGGCGATGGGCCAGCTCACGCATGACCTCGACCGCCATCTGCGGGAACTCCGCGACCAGGCGATAGAACATGTCCTTGGAGATCTTGAGGGTGCTGAGCGATTCGCGCGCCTTGATGGTGGCGGTGCGCGGCACGTCGCACAGGATGGCGATCTCGCCGACAAAGCCGTTCTTCTTCAGCTCCGCGACGGCGATCTGGCCGGCCGCCGAATCGATCAGCACATCGGCCACGCCGCCCAGTATGACGTACATGGCGTCGCCCTGGTCGCCCTGGTGGAACAGCTCCTGACCGGCGGCGAAGTTCATGCGCTCGCTGGTGAAGGCGAGGAGTTTGAGCTTGGCCGGCTCGACCTTGGAAAAGATCGGCACGCCCTTGAGAAGTTCGACTTCCTCGTTGAGGTTCATCGTATCCTCCTGAAATTGCTCAAGTCGACGCCATCAATTCGGCGTAGAGTCCACCACGCGCCGCCAGGTCGGCCGGCGCTCCCTGAGCGGCGATCCTGCCACTCTGCATAACGACGATCTGTTCGAACGGTTCGGCCTGCGCCGGCCGGTTGGCGATCCAGATCACGCCTCGTCCTTCGCTCTTCGCCGCGCCCAGGATGTTGTCGCGGATGCGATCCTGCGTGCGGCCGTCGAACGAAGCGACCGCCTCGTTCACGATCAGGAGCTGGGGGCGCTTGATGAGGGCACGCGCGATGCCGAGCTTCTGGCGCTGGGTGGCCGGCAGGCGCTTGCCGGCAACGCCGACATTGTACTCCAGTCCCACTTCGATCACCGAATCGCGCAGCTTGAGCTCGTCCAGCACCTCGGAGATCAGGGTGCCGATGCGCTGCTCCGCCTGGGCCTGGCCGTAAACCAGGCGGCCGAACAGGATGTTGTCCTGCAGGGTGGCGGCGCTGTTGTAGCGCCCGAAATCGTAGAACTCGACGGCGCTGCGCAGTCCGGCCGGCAGCCCGGCGGCGAAGGCGCGCCGCGCCGCCAGCAGCCGCTCTTCCATCGGCGCGTCGATCAGGCCGAGGCGGTGGCGGGCCTCGATGTAGCGGAAGGGCAAGGTCATCAGGCGCGGCCGGTCGGCCTCGGGCACCGCCTCGATGCCCTTGCCGCCCAGGCGTTGCAGCAGCAGGCGAACGTTGGGCAGCTCGTCGGCGGAGATGAAGCTGTATTGCTCGAACAGCGGGTTGTCGGGCGACAGGCCCGAGAACAGTTCGACCATGGTCTCGGCGATGGTGAGCCCCATGCGCTGCAGCTCGATATCGAGGCCGGTCGAACTCAAGATCGATCGCACGTAAGGGTCGGCCGCGATGTTGTCGCCGTCGAACTGCTTGCCGACCGCCGTGCCGAACAGCAGGTTCTCGGCCACCGAGAGGTTGCGATTGTATTCGTCGGCGCTGAACGTCTCGACCAGGCCGGCATAGCTTTTGTCCTGCAGGTGGCCATGCAGCACATGGCGCGCCTTCAGGATCTTCTCGGCGAGGTCGGGCCTGAGCGCCGCATCGACCGTGCCGCGCAAGCCCAGCGAATAGATGTCCTCGTCGAGCTCGACCTGCTTCAGCGCATCGACCATGCACGGCAACAGGTCGGCCGGGCCGGTGGCGCCGGCCAGCGCGTAGTCGATCCAGTCGGCATTGGGATCGAGCGGCGGATTGCCGGCGCGCTCGGATTCCGTCCAGAACGCCTCGCGCGACGACTTGGTGGCGTCGTCGTAGTCAGCCGGCGTCACCGGCCGGATCTTCAGGCCGAACAACAGGTTGTCGCGCACCGACAGCGGGAAGAGATAGGTCTCCTGGCCGACATAGGACGTCCGCGCGCCCAGGACGTATTCGGGGAGCTGGAAGAAGTCCTTGCCGTCGAGCTTGATCGAGCCGCCGCTCGGCAATGTCAGCCGCGCCAGCACCTGGCCCAGCACCTCCTTGCCCGAGCTCGAGCCGCCGATCACGGCGAGCTTGCCGGCGGTCGGCAGGACGAGCGACACGGCATCGAGCTGCTTCACCCGGCCATCCTCGGACACCGTCACGCCGGCCAGCGCTAGCTCGGCCCCGAGCGGCGGCGGCGGCCCGTCGGGGATTGCCTGCAGGTCCTCCGGCATCATGCCCTCGGGCTGGAACTGGTCGATCACCTGCTCGTACTTGATCTGGACGTCCTGGCGCTGCTGGTCCCAGTCGATCAGTTCCTTGATCGGCGAGGGCAGGTCCTTGTAGGCGAGCAGCACGCCGACCACGGCGCCGACGTCCATCTGGCCGGTGATGGCGAAGTAGCCGCCGACCAGGTAGATCGCGAACGGCGTCGCCTGGGACAGGATGTTGTTCCAGAACTTGGCGACGAACTTCTTCTGGTAGAGGTCGAAGCGGATCTTGTAGATGCGGCCGAGCCGCTCGGAGATGTCGGCGCGCTCGTAGTTGGCCGCGCCGTGGATGTGGATCTCGTTGACGCCGTCGGCCGTCTCGGCGATGCGGCCGGCGAGCTGGCGGGCCGAGATCTGGCGCAGGCGTCCCAGCACCAGCACCGGCTTGCGCAGCCGCGGGATGATCGCCATCTGGACCGCCAGCAACGCCACGACGATAATTCCCAGCAACCAGTTCTGCATCATGATGAAGATGATGGCGGTCAGCGCCTGGCCGCCCAGGAACATCGGCTGCACGAAGGCGTCGCCGATGAAGCCGCCGAGCGGCTCGACCTCGTCCTTGATCATGGTGGCGAGCTCGGCCTGCTTGACCTTGCGGAAGTGGGCCGGCGGGAAGCGCAGGATGCGGTCGTAGAGCTCGTAGCGCAGGCGGCGCAGCATGCGCTCGCCCATGCGGCCCTTCTGGGTGTTGATGCTCTTCTTGAACTGGCCGTTGATGATCACGGCGCCCAGGAAGACGAAGCTCATGACGATCAGGTAGGTGAGCTGGTCGACCTGGAAGCCCTCGAACAGGCGCAGCGTATGGCCATGGAAGATGGCCGACAGGTCGAGCTCCCAGGCCAGGAAGGGGATCGTCGTGTGCTGCTTGAAGGCGTTGCCCTGGATGCCGTTGTTGACGATCGACTTCGGCACGGTGAGCGACAGGAAGTAGAAGACCTGGGCCAGCACGACCAGGCTCAGGATGACGAGCTGCTCGTGCCGACTGTGCCGCCAGATGTACGTGAACAGATTGCGCTGCATTGGAATCCGTGCTGCCGCGGACCTAGTACCAGCTTTCGTAGGTTGCTGATACGGACACGACCTCACCCCAGGGAGGCCCGCAGGGCCGTCTCGAAGGATGGGCAACAGCCAAGGTGTCTGCAGCCCTTGCTTCGAGATGCTCGCTGCGCTCGCTCCTCGGCATGAGGTGGTGCTTGGATCATCATTCTATGAAAACCAATCCCTAGCCTACCCTATATTCGATCAATGCGTTGATTACATTCGATATTTAGTGTCCGGCCGCGGGGGTGGCGCGGTCCCGCCGATATGGCATAGTCGGCCGAAATCACCGGTCGGGGCAGGAGGCGCTTCGGCAACGGGGGGACGATCGCATGCCCGCAAGCAGCCGGTCCAAGCGTGTGCTGCTCTACAGCCACGACTCGTTCGGTCTCGGCCATGTGAGCCGTTGCCGGACCATCGCCAATGCCATCGTCGAGGCCGACCATTCGGTCTCGGTGCTGATCATTTCGGGCTCGCCCATGATCGGCTCCTACGAGTTCCGTTCCGGCATCGACTTTGTGCGCGTGCCGGGCGTGGTAAAGCAGATCGAGACCGGCGAGTACGACTCGGCCAACCTCAGGGTCGGCGTCGAGCATACGCTCGAGATGCGCACCCGCATCATCCGCGACACCGCCGACATCTATCGCCCCGACCTGTTCATCGTCGACAAGGAGCCGACGGGCCTGCGCGGCGAGGTCGTGCCGGCGCTCCACCTGCTCAAGGAGCGCGGCACGCCGCTGGTGCTCGGCCTGCGCGATGTCATGGACGATCCGGCCGCACTCGCCCAGGAATGGGAGCGCAAGAACGTCGTGCCGGCGTTGCGCGACCTCTACGACGAGATCTGGATCTACGGCCTGCCCCAGATCAACAAGCCGCTGACCGGCATCGCGGTGCCGCCGTCGGTGCGGCACAAGATGTTCTACACCGGCTATCTCTATCGCGACCTGCCGCTGCACATCGACATCCCGCACGAGATCGAGGAGATCGACGGGCCGTTCATCCTGGTCACCGCCGGCGGCGGCGGCGACGGCGCCGACCTGATCGACTGGGTGCTGGCGGCCTACGAAAGCGACCGGCAT
>JABCYT010000438.1 GCA_013290035.1 Alphaproteobacteria bacterium | reverse complement strand
GGGGTTCTCCGGTGCCGATCCAGTACACGCCTCTCGCGAACTCGACCTACCTCGACTACGACAGCTACCGCAGCGACGCGCCTTCGCCGACCGGGACGGATCCCGCCGGCAACTTCACCTTCAACGTGGCGCTGGTGCTCGATCGCGCGAACGATCCGACGGCGTTGCTGCATGCCGATTGGGGATCCCGCCAGCAGCAGCTCGAGACCCTGAACGACAGCGGCACGCTGTGGTCGACCTACGGCGCCAATCCGACGGCCTACAACCAGGTCCTCGCCCATCTCGGTGGGCTGGGGGTCCAGACCGTCGACCAGGTCGACCCCGTGAACGGCTATGTCTCCTCGGCCGAGTCGCGCACGGTCTGGGTGCAGGTCGACGAGAGCAACTTCGCCACGCTGTTCGGCACGCCGCTGGTGGCGGGCCACGACCAGGCCGGCAACGCGGTCACCTACTGGCAGGGCGACCTGTCGCTGCCGCAGAGCCTGGCGGCGCTGGGCGTGAAGGGCCTGTGGTTCGACACCGACATGTTCGGCACGGTGCTGCCGCCGTCGGGCGCCGGAGCGGCCGCGGCGCTGCCGCAGGGCGCGCAAGGCATCGGCAACAGCGCGCCGCGGGGCGACGCCGTGCTCTACCCGCAGCAGATCGCCCAGGGCTTCTACAATTTCCCGCTGTCGGGCGCGCTGTGGGATCCGTCGTCCGGCCACGCCGTCGGCACCGGCACGATCGGTCTGCTCGAGCCCGGCATCGGCAGTGCGCTCGGGCCCAATGTGCCGGCGGACGAATTCCAGTCGCTGCTCGACGCCTATCGCCAGACGGTCGGCATCGGCACGTCGGGCCAGGTGACGACGGTTGCCCAAGGCGGGCAGCAGGTGACGTCCGACGCCGGCGAACGCTCGCTCGATGTCGGCGTGGCCACGGCGATCAATCCGCAGAGTCCGCTCGTCCTCTATGCCGGCTCCGGTTTCAGCGACAACGCCAACGCGGACGCCTATACGGCCTACCAGGCGGCGATCTGGGATACGGTGAACGACCCCGAGGTCGTCTCCTCGTCCTACCGCTTCCACCCGACCCTGGCCGCGCCGGGTTCGCCCTTCCTGTTCGCGGTCGATCAGCTATTCGTCGATGCCGCCCTGCGCGGCGTCACGGTCCTCACCTCCGCCGGCGACGGCGGTTCCGGCGGCTGGACCGGCGACGGAGTCACCAACGTCGTCACCACCCGCGGCAGCCCCTATGACCTGATGGTCGGCGGCACCTCGCTCAGCACCTTTGCGGCGGCGGGCGCCGACCCGACCCTGGCGGACATCCTGACCTTGGCGCTGGCGGGCGATCCGGCGACGATCTGGGACCTGGTCGCCGGCGGCCTGGTGGCCTTGCCCGCGTCGGCCGGACCCGGTTCGCATTTCCTCGAAGCCGTCTGGAACACCTATGCGCTGAGCGGCTCGATCTTCGACAAGAACGGCTATCTCGGAAATCTCGCCGGCGCCGGCGGGGCGGATTCCAGCCATGCCGTGCCGTCCTACCAGAGCGATTTCGGCTTGATGCCGACCACCGCCGATCCGGCGGCCCTGGTCGGCCGCGGCGTGCCGGATGTTTCCGCCAACGCCGGCGGCAATCTGTTCTATGGCGTGCCGCAGGCAGAGATGGACGGCCTGCGCGGCGGCGGGGGCACGAGCGCGTCGGCGCCGCTATGGGCGGCGCTGGTCTCGCAGTTCAATGCGATCTTCCACGACCAGGGCTTGCCCAGCCTGGGCTACATGAACGACCTGCTCTACATCGCCGACGTGATCGCGCCGGGCTCGTTCAACGACGTGACCCTGGGCAACAACGTGTCGTCCTTTGCGCTGGGCGGCGCCTACAGCGACGCCGAGACCGGCACGGCGATCACGCCGACGGGCTACGGCTACCAGGCGGGCCCGGGCTACGACCTCGCGACCGGGCTGGGCTCGCCCAACGGTCTCTTGCTGGCGCGGGCGCTGAGCGACATCGCCCACGCCGAGATATGGTTCCGCTCGAACTCCCACGTGATCGACGCGGACGGCCATGGCGGCTGGACCAGCGGCGCCGACCAGAGCCTGTTGCTGCAGACCGCGTCCCATGCCGGCGTCACGGTCGGCGTCGATCTCGGCCCGGACGCCTTCGGCTTCTTCAGCACGGCCTCGGACAGCTTCGCCTGGACCAGCCGAATGGCCGAGCAATCGCTGCAGCCCGACTTCGATCCGGCCCTGGTCATCATGTTCGACAAGCAAGCCCAGGGCGCGGTCATGCAGTCGTCGCTCACGTCGGGCGAGGCGCTGGCGGTGTCGATCAACGCATCGTCGGCCCAGGCGACCCAGGCAGGCTTGAGCAGCCCGTTCGGCTTTGCCGACTTCCTGTCCGGCGATGCCGCGGTGCGCGTCGCGCGGCCGGTCGCGGTGGCGGAGACGGCGGACGCGCAGAACGACCAGACCGCCATCGTGCGGCTGCGCCAGGACGGCCAGGACAACACGTCGATCACCTTCTACCGGGTCGACGATCTCAACGGCACGATCAACGGGATGCATCCCGGCGATGCCGGCTATCAGGCGGCCTTGCAGAGCCGCGCCTACCAGATGACAACGGGCGGCACGTCGATCGGCGGGCCGGGCTATGGCAACTACGAGCAGACCGGCTTGCAGCACGTGAACGCCGGCGACCTCGTCGTCATGCAGCTCACCAACAACACCCACGGCGACACCTACTCGGGCTTCGCCCATGCCAACGAGGTGGTGAACGGCCAGCCGGTCGGCCATCTGTGGAACTACGGCCTCAACACCTGGGGCTGGGAAGACACCTATGGCGGCGGCGACCGCGACTACAACGACCTGATCGTGCAGCTCGACTTCACCAGCGCCGCAGGCCATGGCTGGATCGCGTAGTTCCTGCGGACCGCGGGCATCTCAAAGAATCAGAACGAGGCTTCGACCGTGCCGAGGCCCGAAAATTCACCGCGCGCGTGCGTGCCCGGCGGAAAATAGCGCAGCCCCGTCCACGAACCGGTGGTGATCGCCTGGCCTTTGCGGATGCCGCCGCGCCGGCGCACGGCGTGGTCGATCATCCAGGCGAGCGGACGCACGGGATCGACGGCGCCCAGCCCGCCGCGCTGATCGACGACGATGTTGCCGTCGATGACCAGCCTCACCTGCAGGTCCGGCCAGTCGAGCCGCGCCCAGTCCTTCACGCCATCGCCCACGACCAGCGCGTGGTTCATCTGGTTGTCGGCCAGAAGCCATTCCGGATCGACGTGCTTGAAATCGGCGAGCCGCGTGTCGACCACCTCCATGCCGACGAAGGCATCGCCCACGGCGGCCAACGCCTCCTCGCGGCCCACGGGCTTATCGCGCGCCGAGATGTTGCGCGCGATGTGGAAGGAGATCTCGATCTCGACGCCGATCATGTGCATCGCCTTGCCGTCGAAACGCGCCGGCGACTTCACCAGCGCGCCGGCCAGCAGCGGCGCCGGATTGGGTTCGGCGGTGGGCGTGCGCGCGCCGACCTTCCAGCCGGCGACGCGCCCGGTGGCGGCCGCCACGCCGTCCTGGATGGCATAGACCGCATCGCGGTCGGGCAAGGCGAAGGGTGGCGCCACCTGGCTGCGGGAGCGGCGCGCCTCGAGGAGGCTCTGCACGGCGTGGGAAATATCGACGGTCATGCTAAGCTTTCGCAAACGATCGAAGAACCGGAGGGACAATGCCCTATGCCAGCGGGCGCGTCATTCACGACGCCGATGCGCACATCATGGAAGTGCCGGGCTTTCTCGAGGAGCATCTCGAGGCCAGGTATCGCGCCCAGGTGACCGATACAGTGCTGTTCCCGCACGACCGCGGCCGCGGCCTGCACCGTCTGCGCCCCGATTCCCGCAAGGCCGGTGCGGACAACGCGGCAGACTTCGACGAATCCCAGATCATGCTGCGAAAGAACTGGGATGCGCTCGGCTCCTACGCCAAGCATGACCGGCCACGTTCCATCGATCTTCTGGGCTTCGCCAGCCAGCTCATGTTCACCTCGGCGCTGCTCAATTTCTCCTCGCTGCTCGAAGCTAAAGGCGACGTCGATCTGATCTACGCCGTGGCGCGCGCCCATACCCGCCACATGGTGGAATTCTGCGCGGTCGACAAGCGCCTGCTGGCGACCGGCTACGTGCCGCTGGCCGATTTCGAGCGCACCGCGCGGGCCGCGCGCGAGGCCATCGCGCTCGGCGCCAAGGCGCTGCTGATCCCGTCGCGCTGCCCGGACATCCATTCGCCCAGCCATATCGGC
>JABCYT010000437.1 GCA_013290035.1 Alphaproteobacteria bacterium | reverse complement strand
GTGCCGCAGGCGGCGTGGCGGCGCACCACGTCGTCGCTCACCAGGCGATCGACTTCGGGCCAGTTCTCGGCGGCATAGGCGGCCGCCAGCGCCGTCTGGTCGAGCCGGGCGCCCGACAGGCGGATGTTCTCCGCGTGGTGGGTGCCGCGCAGCACGAAGCCGATCGGCCGGCGGATCGGATCGATGCCTTGCTTCTCGGTGGCGCCGAGCTTGGTGTAGACGATGCCGAGCTTGCGCAACGGCCGGCCGGCGGCGCCCGACGCCGCCTGCGCGAGGCAGGCCTTCACGAAGGGCGGCGAGGTCGCGGCCGAGATCAGCACGCCGTCGGTCGCGCGGCCGGCGAGCTGCAGCATGTTGGGGCGCGAGGCGGCGAGCACGATCGGCACGTTGCGCGCGCCGCCGGCCAGGCGCCGCCCGGAGACGCGAAAGACCTCGCCCTGGAAGTCGGTCATCTCGCCGGCCAGCAGCGAACGGCAGATCGCGATCGCCTCGGTGAGCGTCCGGATCGGCCGCGGCGCCTCGATGCCGGCCGCCTGGAGATCGGCCGGCGCTCCGACGCCGAGGCAGAGGATGACCCGGCCGGGATACATTTCCTCGAGGCTGGCCGCCGCCATGGCGATGTAGACGGGATGGATCGAATAAGGACTCATCGCCATCAGCGCGACCTTGATGCGCCTGGTGGCGCCCAGCGCCAGCGCCGCCATGGTGACGGGATCGCGCAGGTAGAGATGGCAGGCGATCCACAGCGTCGACGCGCCGCCTTCTTCGGCGGCGCGGGCCTGGGCCGGGATGTCGGCGATCGGCGCGCGGCCGTCCATTGAGATGCCGAACTCAGCCATCGGCGAAACCATAGACGTCGTGCAATGCCTTCATCACCTCAGGCAGGCCGCCGCCTACGACCGGCGCCGGCGGCAGGGTGGTCTCGATCACCGCGGTATCCTTCAGGCCGCTGGCCGTGAGCAGCGCCACGGCGCGATCGCCGGGAGCGATGACGCCGCTCGCGCGCAAACGCTCGATGGCGGCAAAGGGCGCGGCCGATGCCGGCTCGGGCCAGATGCCCTCCTTGGCGCCCAAGGTCACCACCCAGCGCGCCAGCTCGTCGTTTTCGATGGTGAGGGCGACACCGTCGCTGCGGCGCAGGACTTCGAGCGCCTGCACGGTACCCTGGCTGGCGCCGATCGAGGTCGCGATGGAGGCCGAGTTGCGCGGGCGGTCGGGCGGCATCGGCTCGCCGCTCGCCATTGCCGCGCTGATCGAGCCCGAGACTTCGGCCGCGACCAGGCGCGGCATGCGATCGATCCAGCCCAGTGCCTGCAATTCCCCAAAACCCTTCCACATGCCGAACAGCGCGTCGCCATAACAGACCGGCAGGACGCACCAGTCGGGTACCTGCCAGTCGAAGGCCTCGGCGATCTCGAAGGCGATGGTCTTGTAACCTTCCATGCCGTAGGGATTGCTGCCGACCACGGGACCGAAGAACGGCGACGTCGGATACCAGCCGAACTCGCGCACGCCGGCCGACTGCAGCCGCCAGCGGTCGGCCTTGTTCTCGACCGCGACCACCATGGCGCCATAGGCGCGCATCTGCGCCACCAGCGGCGGCGAGGCGCCCACGAAGGTGAAGACGATGCACGGCAATCCCGCCTTGGCCGCATAGGCCGCGGCCGCCGCGCCGGCGTTACCCGACGAGCTCGAAGCGATGACCTTGGTGCCGAAACGCTTGGCCATGGTGAGCGCAGACGATGCCAGCCTGTCCTTGAAGGACCAGGTGGGGTTGCGCGATTCGTCCTTGATCCAGACGTCGCCGAGGCCAAGCGCCGGCGCCGGCAGCAATGGCGTATTGCCTTCGCCCAGGCTCACCGCCTCCGAGGCGGCAGCCGGCAGGAAGGCCTCCCAGCGCCACATCGAGGCCGGCCGCCGCGCCACCTCTTCGCGGGCAAGGCCGTCGCCGGGGACCGAGTCGTAAGCGACCGTGAGATTAGCCGGCGCGCCGATCGTCCGGCAGGCCGGGCAATCATGGGCGAAATGATCGGTGGGATAGCGGGCGCCGCAACGAACGCAGACCAGCGCACTGGGATTAGGCATCGGCCGCCACGTTGGCGTCCCGGGTGCGAGGCGTCAACCACGCGCCGCGATATCCAGCCAACCGCCGACATGCGTGGTCCCGGCCGAAATCATCCGCTACGGTGCCGCGCCCGAATTCGCCAGGAGTTCCATCGTGACCAACCGCGCCCAGGTCCTGCTGTGGACCGACTCTACCGCCGCCTATCTCGACGCCATCAAGGCGGCGGGTCTCGCCGATCGCGTCGCGGTCGACACCCTGCCGCGCAAGGACAAGCCCTCGGCGGACCAGCTCGCGCGCACCGAGGCGCTGATGGCGGGCGCCGTTCCGGCAGGCCTGCTGCCGTCGATGCCGAAGCTGCGCTGGGCCCAGGCGATGAGCGCCGGCGTCGAGGGCTGGCTCGCTTTGCCCGACCTGCCGCCCGGCCTCACCCTCACCTGCGCGCGCGGCACGCACACCGAGTCGATGCCGGAAAACATCATGGCCGCGCTGTTCTATGTCGCCAAGCCCGTCGCCGTGGCGGTCGGCAACCAGAAGCACAGCAAATGGGTGCACACCATGCCGCAGCCGTTGACCGGCAAGACGCTGGGCATTCTCGGCCTGGGCGCGATCGGCCAGGAAGTCGCCCGCCTCGCCTCGGCGTTCGGCATGCGCGTGATCGGCACGCGACGCCGACCGGCGCCGACGGCCCACGTCGCAGAGATGCTGCCGGCCGACCGCACGGACGAGGTGCTGGCGCAGTCCGACTTCGTGCTGCTGTTGCTGCCGGCGACTCCCGAGACCGACAATCTCATCAATGCAAAGCGGCTGGCGAAGATGAAGCCCGGCGCGTGGCTGCTGAATTTCGGCCGCGGCCACCTGATCAAGGACGACGACCTGATCGCCGCCACGAAAGCCAAGAAAATTGCCGGCGCAGTGCTCGACGTGTTCCGCCAGGAGCCTTTGCCCGCCGAGCACCCGTTCTGGACCGCCGAAGGGATCATCGTGCTGCCTCATATCGGCGGCCCGCACCCGCAGCGCGACCGCTTCGTCGCACGCCTGTTCGTCGACAATCTCGGCCGCTTCCTCGACGGCGCGCCGCTCAAGGAAGTCGTCGACCGCGCGGCGGGCTACTGACAGTTTGCGCAACACGTATCCAAGGGAGAAAGCGACCATGGCGGAATTCGAAAAGCGATTGGCTTGTGTCATTGCAGCCGACGGCTCGATCGCACGCGGCTACATGATCGATCGCTGCGAGTTGGTCGGCGCTAACGAGTATGTCATCACCTGGAAGGTCCCCTTGCGAAGGAAGCGAAGACGAATTTCTCCTGCGTGATCGGCAGTGCCGAGCAGGAAATGGTGGAACCCGGCTTTTGCACCGTCGGGCTGATGGCCGACCCGATGAAGATGCGCGTCCACACCTACGACGTCGCCGGCAAGCCGGCCAAACGACCCTTCCATCTGGCGTGCTTTCGCGACTAGGACCGATTTTTGGCGGCGATGCGCGTCATCGTGCACCTGTGGAAAAGGCCGATGCAGCGCTCCTGAAGCCGAAACGCAAAAACGAGAGAGAAGATAAAGTCGACGCCTGTTGAATCGGCCTATTCAGACCTTGTGCAAATCGGGCGATAAGTTCACTCGGCCTGCTTCACTTACAATGGGGCAGAAATTTGATTTCTGCAGGTGAATCAATGCGGTAAGGCTTTTGTCAGCAGACAAGCGTTTGCTAGAGGTTCGGGGGAGAAGGAGGCACTCATGACTCGTTCAATCTCGACACTTATCGCACTTGCTACCCTGACCTTGGGCGCGACCGCTGTGTACGCCCAGACCACGGCGCCGGCTCCGGCGCCGTCCAACTGCGGCATGGAGACCTGGTCGACCGACAAGATGACGTACGTCACCGTGCCGTGTAACAGCAGCGGCACCGCCGCCGACCAGGCGCAAGCCCCGAATGGCCAGAAGGCGCCGCCGTGCGGTCCGGAGACCTGGGACACCGCCAAGATGATGTATGTCGGCACGCCCTGCCCGGGCGGGATCACTTACGAGAATCCCAGCGCCCCGCCGCAGCAGTAAGCGTTTTGGCTGCCAGCCTGTAGTTCGTCCGGCGACGACTGCAGCCTGCGCGAGGAGTAGATCCTCCTCGCGCGGGCTGCGGCGCCGCCGCGCGGCTGCTCTACTGCACGAGCTGCGCCCTCAGGCGCGTGTATTCCTCGTCTGAAATCGACTTCGTCGACTTCAGCCGATCCA
>JABCYT010000436.1 GCA_013290035.1 Alphaproteobacteria bacterium | reverse complement strand
CCTGCGCGACAAGCGCGCCCAGCCCGCCGGCGAGCTGTCGGGCGGCCAGCAGCAGATGGTGGCGATCGGCCGTGCGTTGATGGCGCGGCCGCGCATCGTGCTGTTCGACGAGCCGTCGCTCGGGCTGGCGCCGACCATCGTCGACGACATGTTCGAGATCATCGCGCGGGTGCGCGAGGAGGGCGCGGCCGTGCTGCTGGTCGAGCAGAACGTTCTGAAGGCGCTCGGCATCGCCGACCGTGCCTACGTACTGGAGCAGGGGAGGATCGTGAGCGCCGGGCTGCCCGACGAACTCCTGAAGCAACCGCATATTCGCGAAGCCTATCTCGGCGTTTGAGGACCAAAACCATGGCCAAGATCCTGAAGATGCCTCTCGACAGCACCAGCCACGGCGCCGCCACGACGGCGCCGCAGGATGTGCTCGCCGAGGATGCGGCGACCTTCGACGTGCTGCGCCGGATGCGCGAGGACATCCTGTGCTGCGTGCTGAAGCCCGACCAGCGGCTGCGCTTCGGCGAGCTGCGGCAGCGCTACGGCACGTCGGTCGGAACCTTGCGCGAGGCGCTGTCGCACTTGGTCTCCGAAGGCCTGGCACGCACCGAAGCCGGCCGCGGCTTCGCGGTGGCGCCGATCTCGCTCGCCGACTTCCTCGATCTCAGCGAGTTGCGCGTCTGGCTCGAGACCACGACGCTGGCCGACGCGATCCGCCACGGCACCGACGCCTGGGAGGCCGAGATCGTGAGTTCGTATTTTCTGCTCAACAAGCTCGGCGCGCCGCGGCAGGACGACCCGGTCGGCGTCAAGCGCGAATGGGGCAAGCGGCACAAGCGCTTCCACGATTCACTGGTGGCGACCTGCACCTCGCCGTGGTCCATGCATTTCCGCAGCGAGCTGTTCGACCAGGCACGGCGCTACCACTGGCTGACGATGATCCACGCCCGCTCGCGCCGGCGGAACGAGCACCTGGAACTGCGCGATGCCGTGCTGGCGCGCGACGTCGACCTGGCCTGCGGGCTGATCGAGAAGCACATCCGCACGACGGTGGAACAGGCGGCTTCGGAAGTCCCGGGCCTCACAATGGATGCAGTGCGTATCGCCAAACGACGCAAGGCGTGAACACCACTCGCCCACGTCACAAACCAATCGTAGAGTGAAGGCATCGCCGGGAGTGAGAGAGAATGAGCAAGTATGGTATCGGTCAGCCTGTCGCGCGCTTCGAGGATCCGCGCCTGTTGCGCGGACAGGGGCGCTACATCAACGACGTCAACCTGCACGGCCAGGCCTATGCGGTGTTCGTGCGCTCGCCGCACGCCCATGCGAATATCCGTTCCATAGACGTCGAGGAGGCGAAGAAGGCGCCGGGCGTGCTTGCTGTCTACACCGGCCACGACGTGGTGGCCGACGGACTCGGCATGCCCAAGGCCAACATGCCGCGCAAGCGTCCCGACGGTAAGCCGATGTACGCGCCGCAGCGGCCGCCGCTGATCACCGACCGGGTGCGCTATGTCGGCGACCCGGTGGCGATGGTGATCGCCGATACGCTGGCCGAGGCCAAGGACGCGGCCGAGCTGGTCGATATCGACTACGAGCCGCTGCCCTCGGTGACCTCGACCGCCGACACGGTGAAGCCCGGCGCGCCCGCGGTGTGGGACGACTGCCCGGACAACATCTCCAACTTCGTCGAGCGCGGCAACAAAGCCGCCACCGACGAAGCAATCAAAGCCGCCGCCAGGGTTATCAAGCGGCGCTACGTGATCACCCGTGTGCATGCCCAGTACATGGAGCCGCGCGGCACGCTCGGCACCTACGATCCGGGCGAGGATCGCATGACCCTCTATGCCGACGTGCAGTATCCCCATCGCGTGCGCAACATGCTGGCGCAGAACGTCTTCAAGGTGCCCGAGAGCAAGATGCGGGTGATCGCGGGCGATGTCGGCGGCGGCTTCGGCACCAAGGGCTGGCAGTATATCGAGCATCGCCTGACTTTGTGGGCGGCGCGCAAGCTCTTGCGGCCCGTGAAGTGGACGTGCGAGCGCAGCGAGGCCGTGATGGCCGACGAGCACGGCCGCGACAATATCGGCGAGATCGAGCTGGCGCTCGACAAGGACAACAAGTTCCTGGCGCTGCGGCTCAACATGATCGCCAATATCGGCGCCTATGTAGGCTCGGACCGCAACCTGCTGTCGCCCTTCGGCATGATCGGCACGGTGCTCGGCGTCTACCTGATCCCCAAGGCCTACATCAATGTCGTGGGCGTGCTCTCCAACACCAATCCGACGGCGCCCTATCGCGGCGCCGGACGGCCGGAGGCGATCTACATGATCGAGCGGCTGGTCGACGATGCGGCGCGCGAACTGGGCGTCGACCGGATCGAGCTGCGCCGCAAGAACATGCTGCCGGAGTCGGCGCTGCCGTATCAGAGCCCGGTCGGGCCTTTCTACGACTGCGGCGAGTTCGAGAAGAACCTCGACATGGCGCTGAAGCTGGCCGACGTCGCGGGGTTCGAGGCACGCAAGGAGGAGTCGAAGAAGCGCGGCCGCCTGCGCGGCCTCGGCATCATCAACGCCATCGAACAGGCGGCCGGTACCGCGCAGCCGGAATATGCCGAGATCCGCTTCAATCCCAGCGGCACCGCGGCCTTGCTGATGGGCACCAAGAACCAGGGCCAGGGCCACGAGACCATGTTCAAGCAGATCCTGAACGAGCGGCTGGGCATCGATCCCAACGACGTGCAGTACATCGACGGCGACACCGACCGCGTGGCCTTCGGCATGGGCACCAACGGCTCGCGCTCGACGGTGCTGGGCGGCTCGGCGCTGTTCATGGCCGCCGGCAAGGTGATCGAGAAGGGCAAGAAGCTCGCCGGGCACATGCTCGAGGCGGGCGAACAGGACATCGAGTTCGCCGACGGCACCTTCAAGGTCGCCGGCACCGACAAGTCGGTGTCGCTGAAGCAGGTGGCTATGGCGGCCTTCAGTCCGACGCGCTGGCCCAAGAATGGCGGCTTCGAAGGCGGCCTGTACGAGAATGCCACCTACCTCGGCCAGAAGGACACCTATCCCAACGGCTGCCACATCTGCGAACTCGAGATCGATCCCGAAACCGGCGACGTCACGGTCGACCGTTATGCCGTGGTCGACGATGTCGGCACGGTGATGAATCCGACCGGGCTGAAGGGCCAGATCCATGGCGGCGTGGCGCAGGGCATCGGCCAGATCCTGTGCGAGCAGGTGGTGTGGGATCGCGAGAGCGGCCAGCTTCTGACCGCGAGCTTCCTCGATTACGCCATGCCGCACGCCATGATGATCCCGAACATGGAGGTGAAGAGCAATCCGGTACCGACCAAATACAACCCGCTGGGCGCCAAGGGCGCCGGCGAGGCGGGCACGGTGGGCGCCATGCCGGTGGTCATGAATGCCATCATGGACGCGCTGGCGCCGCTTGGCGTCAGCGACGTGGAGATGCCCGCGACATCCCAGAATGTGTGGCGGGCGATACAGCAGGCGAAGAAATGATCATGGTTGGGAGGGGGTGGGTAGATGAGTGCTCTGGAAGGGCCGCGCAGGGAAGTGCGGCACGTGGTGAAGGACGGCAGTACGTACTGGGTCGAGTTCAAGGACGGCAGGATCGTGTTCGGCGACGGCCGCACCTGCGGCGAGGACGAGGTCGTGCATCTGCCGCCCTGCGATCCGAGCAAGATCATCTGCGTGCACGTGAACTACATTTCACGCTACTACGAGTTCAACAATACGCGCACGCCGCCCAAGTCGCCGACCTACTTCCAGAAGCCGCTGACGGCGCTCAACGCGCACAAGGGTGAGCTGATCAGGCCAAAGGGCTACAAGTATGTGAACTACGAGGGTGAGATGGCCGTCGTGTTCGGCAAGGTGACCAAGAACGTCTCGCGCGAGGAGGCGTGGGATTGCATCGCGGGCTTCGCGCCGTCGAACGATTTCGGCTGCCACGATTTTCGCGACACGGACGCAGGTTCGATGTTGCGCGTAAAAGGCATGGACGGCTTCTGCCCGATCGGGCCGGGCCTCGTCTCGGGCGTCGACGTGCGCACCTCGACGCTGCGCTCCTACAAGAACGGCAAGATGGTACAGGAGGGCGCCGTCAGCGAGCAGATCTTCGACTGCGGTTACCTGATTGCCGACCTCGCCCGCCACATGACCTTCCTGCCGGGCGACATCCTGCTGACCGGCACGCCGGCCAACTCGCGCCCGCTCGAGATTGGCGATACGATCGACATCGAGGTGACCGGAGTCGGCCGCCTCTCCAACAAGGTGGTGGAGACGC
>JABCYT010000435.1 GCA_013290035.1 Alphaproteobacteria bacterium | reverse complement strand
GGTGAAGTGGCTGCCGCCCGCCCCGGGGGATCCGACCGGAATGGGGCGCTCCACGATCGAGCGCTTTGCGGCGGGATGGCACAAGCGAGGGTATGGCCCCTGGGGCGTGTTCCTGGAGAGCAGGCTGATCGGCCATGGCGGTCTCAACTACGTCCCGGAATTCGCCGAGACCGAGGTCCTGTGGGCGCTGCATCCCGACGCCTGGGGCAACGGCTACGCCACCGAAGTCGCGCGCGCCGCGCTCGGCTACGGCTTCGACACGCTAGGGTTAAATCTGATCTTTGCCATCACCCTGCCGGACAACCATGCCTCGCAGGCCGTGATGAATCGGCTCGGCCTCACCTATCGCCGCAGGGTCGAGTACAAGGGGTTCAAGGACGTCGTCTGGTTCGACATGGATCTGCCGACGTGGAAGTCCCGCTAACCGACCCTGCGTCGCTTTTCCGGCCCACCGGAGACGGTGCCGCCCAGGATGTCCCTGGCGGCACGATGGGTGGCGGCATCGCCCGCCGCCAGCACCGAGCCGTCGGAATGGATGTCGAGCTCCTTACCCTGCCAGTCGGTGATCAGGCCGCCGGCGCCCTTGATCACCGCGACGAGTGCGGCGAAGTCATAGAGCTTGAGCGAATTCTCGACCACCAGGTCGACATGACCCGAGGCCAGCAGGCCATAGGCATAGCAGTCGCCGCCCCAGCGGAAGAGCTTTACCTTCTGCGTCAGCGCCTCGTGGCGTTTCTCGAAGGCCCCGGGGAACATGATCGGCGCCGTGGAATACATGTAGGCGCGATCGAGCGCCGGGCAGGCGCGCACCTGGATCGGCTTTCCGTTGAAAGTCGACCGTTCGCCCGACACGCCCAGCCAGCGCTCCTGCAGGATCGGCTGGTCGATGATGCCCAGCACCGGCTGGCCGCGATGGAGCAGCGCGATTAACGTGCCGAAGATCGGCAGGCCGGTGATGTAGGCCTTGGTGCCGTCGATCGGATCAAGCACCCAGACATAATCGGCATCGACGCGGACCGCGCCATGCTCCTCGCCGAACACGCCGTGGTCGGGCACATGCTCGGTCAAGAGCGCGCGCATGGCGGTCTCGGCCTCGCGGTCGGCGATGGTGACGGGGCTCCGGTCGGTCTTGTCGTCGACGGTGACCTGGGTGCGGAAGTAGCGGGCCGCGATGGGACGTGCGGCGTCGGCGAGGCGATGGGCCAGAGCGACCAGCTCGGCGGGAACCGATCCGGCCATGGAGCGTCCCCGGTCCTATTTCGGCAGCGGCGGCGGGTTGTCGTTCATGGTGCGCAGATAGGCGATCACGTCGGCGCGATCCTGCGCCTTGGGCAGACCGGCGAACGCCATCTTGGTGCCGCGCACGAAAGCCTGCGGCTTGAAGATCATGTGGTTGATGTCTTCGTAGGTCCACTCGCCGCCCTTGGCCTGCAAGGCCGACGAGTAGCTGAAGCCCTCGTGGCTCGCCTTCTTGCGACCGACGATGTCCCATTGGTTCGGGCCGACCTTGTTCGGGCCGCCCTTGTCGATGGTATGGCAGGTGAAGCACTGCTTCATGAAGATTTCCTTGCCGTGCTCGACATTGGCGCTGGCGAGCAAGGGATCGATCGGCGGCAATTCCTCAGCCGGCGCGGCGGCGGCCGTTTCCGTCGGCGCTTCGTCGGCGACGGCCAACGCCGGCTTCTCCAGCCTGTGCACAGGGACGACGGCGTTGGAGACCTTGCCCACCACCATCGCGAAGAGGGCCGAGGCCAGAACGCAGCCCGCAACCGTGTTGAAACTGGCCATCGTCAAATCCCAGAGCGCCAAAAATTCCGGACGATGCTGTAGCATGCCCGCATGCCGGCCAGTAGTATCTGATCGAGGCGTCTGGCTCGCGCGGCGGAACGTCGCAAGTCTCGGATTTTGCGAGGTTTTTCGCCGATCGGCGGGCGGTTGACGACGCCGGTCCAACGGGCGAAACAGCCGACCGGCAAGACAGCGACAGGCGCGAGCGCCGAGGGGAGTTCGGGAGATGGCGAAGGCGCTCAAGGCCTCCAACGTGATCGCCTTTCAAGGCGAGCCCGGCGCCAATTCCGACATGGCTTGCCGCGCGGCGTTTCCCTACATGACGACGCTGGCCTGTCCGACCTTCGAAGCGGCGATGGGCGCCGTCCAGGCCGGCAAGGCGGAACTCGCCATCATCCCGGTCGAGAACTCGATCGCGGGTCGCGTCGCCGATCTCCACAGCCTGTTGCCGCACACCAGGCTCAAGATCGTGGCCGAGCACTTCCAGCGGGTCGAGCACTGCCTGGTTGCCTTGCCCGGCGCCACGCTCAAGTCGATCAGGACAGTGAAGAGCCACGTCCAGGCGCTGTCGCAGTGCCGCAACTTCCTCCGCAAGCACCGTTTCGCGCCGTTGGTCCATGCCGACACCGCGGGCGCCGCGCGCGAGATCGCCGAGATCGGCGACAAGAGCGTGGGCGCCATCGCCTCGTCGCTGGCCGCCCGGATCTACGACCTCAAGGTGCTGGCGAAGAACATCGAGGATGCCGACCACAACACCACCCGCATGCTGGTGTTCTCGCGCCACGAAGCGGCGCCCGACTGGCGCACCGTGCAGTGCATGACAGCCTTCCTGTTCCGGGTGAAGAGCGTACCGGCGGCGCTCTACAAGGCGCTCGGCGGCTTTGCGACCAACGGGGTCAACATCGTGAAGCTGGAAAGCTATCTCTCCGGCGCGCGTTTCGAGCAGGCGGAGTTCTATGCCGAGGTCGAGGGCCACCCGCAGCAGCGCGGCGTGCAGCTGGCGCTCGAGGAACTCGGCTTCTTCTCCGAGCAGTTCAAGCCGCTCGGCACCTTTCCGGCCAATCCTTTCCGGCGCAAGGGCTGGGAAGCGCCGACTCGTCCCGGCACCTGAGACGCGCCCCAAGGGTAATCCATGCCGCAACAACCCGTCCGCATCGCCCCCTCCATCCTGTCGGCCGATTTCGCCGCGCTCGGGCAGGAGATCGAGGCGGTGACCGAAGCGGGTGCCGACTGGATCCATGTCGACGTGATGGACAACCATTTCGTGCCCAACCTCACGATCGGTCCGATGGTGGTGAAGGCGCTGCGCAAGCACAGCCCCAGGCCTTTTGACGTGCATCTCATGGTGACGCCGGTCGATCCGCTGGTACCGGCCTTTGCCGAAGCCGGTGCCGACACGATCTCGTTCCATCCGGAAGCCGGAGCGCATCCGCATCGCACGATCCAGCTCATCAAGAGCCTGGGCAAGAGGGCAGGCCTGGTGCTCAATCCGGCGACGCCGCTTGCCGTCGTCGAGCCGGTGCTGGGCGACCTCGATCTCGTGCTGGTGATGAGCGTCAATCCGGGCTTCGGCGGGCAGGCGTTCATCGACAGCCAGCTCGCCAAGATCGCGGCCTTGCGCCGGATGATCGATGCGCTGGGCCGGCAGATCGATCTCGAGGTCGATGGCGGCGTCAACCCGGAGAAAGCCAAGCGCTGCATCGAGGCCGGCGCCGACGCCCTGGTGGCCGGCACCGCGGTGTTCGGCGGCGGACCGGGCCGCTATGCCGCCAACATCAAGGCGCTGCGCGGATGAACGTAGCGCGCCAGGCCCTCACGGTCGCCCGCATCGAGGCCGGCCAGGGAACGCCCGAGGAAAAGGCTCGGGTGATGGCGTGGGATCGCCTCTGCGGCATGCTGTCCACCCTCGACTCCAAGGTCTCGGTGCTGCTGCGCTTCAACGCCATCGTGGTGGCAGCCCTTGCCTATGTGGTCGTCGTCCGCGCCTCCGATCCCTTCGTCACGGCAAACGCCACGGTGAAACTCATGGGACTGATCGTGGGCCATGTGAGCCTGCTGGCCAGCGTGCTGAGCTGCGGCTTCGCCTTTCCGGTGATCAACGTCGAGTGGGAATTCTTCGGCGGGCGCCTCGATCGCCTGGCCGACGGCGAGCCCGAGTTCGACGATGCGGCGCTGCAGCGGGTCGGCGATCTCGTGGCGCGCCGCACGCGGCTCTATTCGCGGGCCTGGCAGTTCGCCGTGGCCGGCGGAACGGGCTTTGCAATCCTGGTCGCGCTTGCCACTATCCACTGATCATGACCGACATCATCCTTCATCACTACGCCGTCTCGCCTTATGCCGAGAAGGTGCGCATCGGGCTCGGCCTCAAGCAGGCGGCATGGAAGTCGGTCGATATTCCGAACGTCATGCCCAAGCCCGACCTGATGCCGCTGACCGGCGGCTACCGCAAGACGCCGGTGATGCAAATCGGCGCCGACATCTACTGCGACACCCAGCTCATCATGCTGGAGCTCGACAGGCGCCTGC
>JABCYT010000434.1 GCA_013290035.1 Alphaproteobacteria bacterium | reverse complement strand
GAGCAAAAGCCCGCTCAGGCGCGCCGGCTCGATCGTGCCGGCGGCGACGGCGAACAGCGCGAACACGCCGATGGGGGCAAAGCGGACGATCCAGCCCCATAGCGTGACGCTCGCCACCTGGATGGCTTCGAGGACCTCGAACAGCGCCGACTTGCGCTCGATTTTCTGGATCGCGATGCCGTAGACGATGGCGAAGACGGCGATCGCCGGCACATAGTCCCGCCCCAGGGCATCGATCAGGTTGGCCGGAATCAGCAGCTTGAGGAAATCGCCTTCGCCATGAATGGCCGCCGGCGTCAGCACGCTGGGGTCAGGCGTCGGCGGAATGACGCGCGCGAGCAGCCAGATGGCCGCCAACGTCACGCACCACAGGAAGAGATAGACGCTCCAGCCCGAGCGAAACAGCCGCCCTGCCTCGGCCGGCGTCAGCCGTCCCAGGCCATAGATCAGCGCGCAGATCAGATAGGGATAGACCGCGATCCGCAGCATCATCGCATAGGCCGCGCCGAGCGGCTGCAGGACGATCGTCCGCTCGCCCAGCACCACGCCGGCGACCATTCCGGCGACCGCACCCAGCACGACCCACATCGGCAGGGGAATGGTCCTGAGGCCGCGTTTCCCGGCTTTGGCGACCGCGCTCACGATCGGCCGCCGTTCCGGTTCACGACACCGAGCCCAAGCCGGCGACCCGCACGGACGGCCGGCGATCGGTGCGCGCCGCGAGCAGCCTGCTGGCGTCGGCATCCCGGCCCGCCTTGAGATAGGCCGCTACGAGCGTGTTCTCCACAAGGTCGCGTTGAGCGCGGCTGCCGCCGATGCGCACGGTCTCGGCCAGCGCCGGTTCGAGCGTGGCGATCGCTGCCGTCCAGTCGCCCCGGCCATAGGCGGCAAGGCCCGCCGCCAGGCGCGGCACCACGTCGCCGGCCGGCGAGCGGCCGGAGGCGGCGCGCTGCTCGAGTTCCGACACGATGCCCGCCAGAGCATCCTGGTCGCCGACCGCGACGGCAGCGAGCGCCCGGTGGACATCGACGAAGGCGATGCCGGCCTTGGGGAAGGATTTTTGGGCGTAGTCGCTCGCCTCTCGCCACAGCGGCGTCCGCCGGGCATGGCCGGCCAGTTCGGCGCGCCACAGGAAGGCCGGCGCATCGGTGGCGACATTGAGGGCAGGGCCCCAGGCGCCGCCGGGATGGACCTGCTGTTCGTAGACCTGCCAGGCCCGCGCCGTATCGCCGAGCATCAAGGCGAACAGCGCGACGTGCCAGGAGATGTGGCAGTGCATCAGCCCCTCGCGCGGATAGGCCGGCAGCCACGAGTCGAGATAGTCGAGCGCGGCGCGATCCTGGCCCTGCTCGTACAGCACGTGGGCCTTGATGTGCGCGCCGTGCGCGTTGCGCGGATTTTTCGCCAGGCTGCGCTCGATCAGGTCGAGCGCCTCGTCGAGCCGGCCAACCTCTTCCAGCGCGAACGCATAGACCGCCTGGAACCACCAGTCGTCGGCGAGATGCGGACCGAGCGCCTCGAGGAAGGCCACTTGCTCCGGCTCGCGACCCTGCCGCCCGCTGAAGCCTATGAGGCCGAATACGCCGGTGGCCGGCGCCGCGACCATGGCGTCGCGCGGATGCGCGGCGAGATGCAGCCGTGTCGCCGCCAGCGCTTCGACCGGCTTGCCCTCGATGGCGAGGCACAGCGCATCGACATGGCTCTGCTCGCGCGATGTCGCGCCGAAGCCAAGCGCGCGGGCACGCGCCGCCGACTGTCGCGCACCGCCAACGTCGGCCATCAGGAAACGCGCCCGCGCGAGTGCGGCATGGGCGAGCGCGAAGCCGGGATCGGCCTCCACGGCGCGCGTCAGCAGGGCTGAGTCGCCGTGCCAGGCGGTCAGCACACCGTCACAACCGGCGATATAGGCGTCGCGCGCCGTTTCGGATGGCGTGCTGATCGGCAACCCATAACGGTCGGCGAGCATGACGACGATTCCCCCGCAATCTGCCGTCGAGCGTGCCGGCAATGCCGCGGCCATTCAAGCGAGAACGCCCGAATGACGGTTTGTCGTGCGGGACGCGGGTGTTATCTCTCCGTTCAGATCCAGGCGCAGGGAGGTCTCGTGTCCAGTGAACTGAAGGGAAAGGTCGCGCTCGTCACCGGCGCCAGCCGCGGGCTGGGCGAGGGCGCAGCGCGCGCGCTCGCGGCGGCCGGTGCGGCGGTCATGGTGGCGGCACGCGACGGCGCGTCGGCCGGCATCGTGGCGCGCGATATCGCCGCCACGGGCGTTCGTGCCCTGGCCCGGTCCTGCGATGTCTCGGACTATGCGGCCATCCAGAAGGTCGCCGCTGAAACAAAGGCGAGCCTGGGCAGCATCGACATACTGATCAACAATGCCGGCGTGATCGACCCCATTGCCGAGGTCGCGAACTCCGACCCGGCAGCCTGGGCGCAGAACATCTCGATCAATCTGATCGGCGCCTATCATGTCGTCCGTGCGGTGTTGCCCGACATGCTGGCCAACGGCGGCGGGTCGATCGTCAATGTCTCGTCGGGAGCGGCCTACAGACCTCTCGAGGGATGGAGCGCCTACTGCGCCGGCAAGGCCGGGCTGGCGATGCTCACCAGATCGATCGAGCTCGAGACCGCAGAGAAGGGGATCCGCATCTTCGGCTTCTCGCCGGGTACCATCGACACCGACATGCAGGCGAAGATCCGCGCGTCCGGCATGAACATGATCAGCCGTATCCCGCGCGGCGACCTCTCGCCGGTCGAGCATGCGGTTCGCGGCCTGATGTATTTGTGCACGTCGGCCAGCGACGATCTCAACGGGCAGGACGCCTCGATGCGTGACGAGGCCTTTCGGCGCCGTATCGGACTGGCTTGAGGTCGCATCTTGCGAGCGTCCGACCGTGGCGTAGACTAGGCGACGTGAAGCGCCTTCTCCTGTCCCTGTCGGTGCTGATGCTGGCGCCGGCGGGCCCCTCTGACGCACAAAGCGGCGACGCGGCCTATTGCGCCCAGCTTACCTTGCTCTATCGCCGCTACGTCGAGAACTCGCCGGGCCGCCAATACGACGCCGATGCGGCGATCGCGCTCGACGATTGCAAGAACGGCAACACGGCAGCGGGCATCCCGGTTTTGGAGAAGAAGCTGCTCGAGTCTGGATTCACGCTGCCTGAGAGACCCCGGCAATAGCCGAACGCGGCGATCTACTGCGCCTTCGATCGTTTGAAGTCGCGATAGCTTTGCCAGGTTGCAGCGACCAGACCGGCAGACGTCGCGGCCCAGGCTGCGAGCGCCACCCAGACCATGACACGCGATATGTCTGCCAACGGCGGAAAGTCGGCGGCAAGCGAGAGACGCAGACTGGCCAGGGCATACATGCCGAGCGGGAACACCAGGCTCCAGAGGATCGGGGTGTAGACGAGGGGGACGCGCCGCACGCCGTGCTTCCAGATACCGAGGAACACCAGGAGCGGAATCCACCATGTTGCCCATGCCCACATCATCAGCGTGACGCCGTCGATGAAGGGTCGCATCGCGTTCAGGAACGGCATGCCGCTGTCGGTGGCGATGAGAACCGAGCCGGCATTGGTGCTGATCGCCGCGGCGCCCATGACCACCCACAGCAGGGCCGTGATGTCGTCGGGTCCGACGTCGAAGAAGAAAAGCCGATAGGCGAAGAGCGCGATGAAAATGCCGTAAAGTCCGAGCCCGACACCCCACAACATGTGAATGAGCACGAACACGCCGTTGCCGAGATCGCCCGGGCCAGGCGCGACGAGGGCGCCCAGGACGACCAGCGACTGGGTACCGACAATGGCGTTGAGCCAGGCGCCGTGTATCACGTCGGCGCCCCGCTTGGTGTTCAGGAAGGTGAGAACGGCAAAGCTGAAATAGATCAGCGCGACCCAGACGACCAGAGCGAACAGCCATAGGTAGAGCGCGGCGCTCGCCTGGCCGCGCAGATGGAGGCCGACGCCAAACACATCGGTGCCGGCGACGATGGTGAAGAACGCGAAGACAAGGCGAGGATCGATCAGGTCCGACCACGCGGCCCGCCGGAAGCGCGCAAACCGTAGAACCGTGAGCGCCATCAGCCAGGGATAGGCGACACTGTTGACGGCAAACAGCGCATCGGACCATTGGCGATGACCTTCGAAGAACAGGCCGTTAGAGATGATCCCTGTCGCCATCACCAGGGCAAAGCTGCCCGGATAGAGCGTCGCGATCTGGCTACCCGACCAGGTTTGCGGCTTTGGCAGCACCGACGCTGCCCGTTCTGAAGGCGACATGGCGCCCGATCATTAAGCGAGGGGTCAGCCGCTATCA
>JABCYT010000433.1 GCA_013290035.1 Alphaproteobacteria bacterium | reverse complement strand
GGTGGCGCGGCCGGGCCCGCCGCCGGTCATGACGTAGACCAGGTCGAAGCTGGTGATCGAGTTCAGCATGCCGATCACGAAGGCCAGGAAGAGCGAGGGCCTGAGCAGCGGCAGGGTGATGCGGCGGAAGCGATGGAAGGCGCCGGCGCCGTCGATCGCCGCCGCTTCGTGCAGCTCGTGCGGGATGTTCTGCAGCCCGGTCAGCAGGATGATCATGTAGAAGCCCAGGATCTGCCAGGTATTGGCGACGATGACCGAGGGCAGCGCCCAGGTGAAGGAATTGAGGAAGGGGATCGGCTTGTCGACGAGATCGAGCAGGCGCGCCGTGTAGTTGATGAGGCCGACCCGCTCGTCGAACATCCAGCGCCAGATGATGGCGACCGCGACGGTCATCAGCGGATAGGACAGGAAGATGATGGTGCGATAGACGTCGCGCCCGCGGATGTCGGCATTGACCAGCAGCGCCAGTCCCAGCGCGAGCGCGATGCCGATCGGGGCGCTGGCGATGACGATCAGGGTGTTCCACAGCGCCTGCCAGAACACCTCGTCGTACAGCAGGTCCTCATAGTGATCGAAGCCGGCGGGCTCGGCCGCCTTGAGCGGCGACCAGTACTGGAACGACAGGACGAGATTCCAGACGACCGGGATGATGCGGTAGAGCAGGAAGATCAGGAGCGAGGGCGCGAGGAAGCACCACAACAAGAGTGCTCGACGGGTCCGGTGGCGGACTCGCGGCTTGGCTCGTGGGCGGGCGCCGTCGACGGCTACGGCCATCTTCGCTGGGAGCGCGCCACTCCGGTGGCGCTCATGGGGCCTGGACCAACGAAGGAAGATGCCCCACTGGAGTGGCGCGCTCCCAGCATCACGCCTTCTTCCGGGCGAGCAGACGGTTGACCGCGCGCTCGGCGTCGGTCAGCGCCGTCTTGGCGTCCTTTCGGCCCAGCGCCGCATTCTGGATTTCGGGCCAGAAGGCATCCTTCAGCTCGGCGTCGTAGGGCAGCGGCCAGTTGCCGGTGAGCTTGTCGGTATGCGCGGTCTGGGTGCGCAGCACGGCGGCGGCGAGCGGCTCGGTCTTCTCCAGGGCGGCCAGGCCCTCGCTGTCGGCGGCGGTGTTGGCGGTGAGCACGCTCCTGGTCTTGAAGAAGGCCGAGGCGCATTTGTCGCTCGTCATGTACTTGATGAAGCTCCAGGCGAGGTCGGGATTCTTCGAGCCCTTGGAGATGGCGAAGCCGTGATTGGTGGGCGTCGCCCAGAAGCCCGGCGCTTCGGCCGCGCCCAGCGTCTGGTCGTTGATCCACGGGCCCTGCCCCTTGACGAAAAAGTAGGACGCCGAGTGCGCGTGCAGCATGCCGACCGTGCCCGAGGCGAAGGCGCCGTTGGGCTCGACCCAGCGGCCGGTCCAGGAGATCTTGTTGATCCCGCCCGACGCGGTCGCCTTGGCGAGCTCAGCCAGCGCATCGATCGCCGGCGGCGTGTTGAAGGCCGCCTTCTTGCCGTCGGGCGAGAGCAGCTCGACGCCGTTCATCTTGAACAAGGGCCAGTAGAGCCAGTCGAAGTTGAGCGTCAGGAAGCCGGTTTTCTCCGCCTTCGCCATCTTCCCGGCAAAGCCCACAAGCTCGCCGAAGCTCTGCGGCGGGCCGGCAAGCCCCGCCTCCTTGAACATCGTCTTGTTGTAGTAAAGCAGCGTCTTGGCGACATAGAACGGCAGCAGGTAGGTCTTGCCCTGGTAGACCCAGCCGCTGAGGTAATCCGGATTGAAGCGCTTGGCGACGTCGGGCTCCTTCTGCAGGTAGGGCGTGAGATCGACCAGCCCGCCGTTGGCCGCGTAATCGACCCAGATGGCGCCCTGCAGGTCGACGATGTCGGGCGGCGTGCCGGCGACGATCTGTGTCTGGTAGAAGGCCGGCAGGTCGGGCCCCTTCTTGTCGAGCCATTCGATCTCGACCCCGGGGTTGGCGGCCTTGAACTCGGCGAACTCGGTTTTGAACAGCTCCTGCTGGTCGGCGATGTTCCAGGTGAGGATGCTGAGTTTCTTGTTGGATTGGGCGCGCAGATAGGCGGGTGCGGCGAGCGTGCCGGCGCCTGCCAGCGCGGCCTTCACGAGCGATCGGCGTTTCATTGTTTCCTCCGCTTGTTTTCAGAACCTTAGCGCGATCTCCCTGCCCTCCGCCACGGCGCGCTCGGCCTCCAGGCAGACGATGATGCGCTTGCGCGCCTCCTCGGCCGAGACCAGCGGCTTGCCGCTCTCGAAGCCGCGCACGGTGGCGGCGAGCTCTTCCTCGAGCTCGAAGACCTCGCCCGACGGGCCGAGCGCGACGATTTCGCTCTGGCTGCGCCCGCGGCGCTGGACTTTCAGCTCGTGCCGCGGGTCCGCCGTACGGTCCATGACGCCCGACCACCAGGCCCGGATCGAGCCTTCGCTACCCGTCACCTCGACGACGTGGTGATGCTCGAAGCCCGCCAGGGTTTGCGTCACCACGGCATAGGCGCCTTCAGGCCAGCGCATGACGGCCGAGAAATTGTCGTACATGCCCTGGCCCCTCTGATCCTTGGGACCGCTCTTGGCATTGCCGAAGCCGTGCACGAGATGCGGATCGCCCAGCTCCTCGAACCACCACATCAGCATGTCGAAGAAATGCACCGGCTCTTCCAGGATCCATGACCCGACGCGGCTACCTTCGTAGCGCCAGCCGCCGGCGCCCGGACGATAGGGGAAGCGGAACAGGCTCACATTGGCGTAAAGCGGCTGGCCGATCTCGCCGTCCCTGATCAGGCGGCGGACCAGGCCCCACTGGCTGGAAACGCGGAACTCGTGGCCGACGCTCAGGACTTTGCCCGTGCGGCGCACCGCCTCGACGATGCGATCGCAGTCGGCGATCGACCCCGCCATCGGCTTTTCCAGCAGCACGTTCTTGCCGGCCTCGAGGGCGGCGACCGCGACCTCGGCATGCAGATGGTTGGGCACCACGATATCGACGGCGTCGATCGAACGGTCGGCCAGCAGCACCCGCCAATCGAGGTGCACCTTGGCCGCGGGATGCCGTTCGCGCGCGGCAGCGGCCGTGACTTCGCTCGCGCAGGCGATCGCCGCCAGCTCGGCGCCGGCCGCCTTGCCGATCGCGTCGGCATGGAAGCGGCCCCAGGCGCCGTAACCGATCAGACCGAAACGCATCGCCAGCCCGCCCCCGGATCACCATTGTCCACTGCCAGCAAGGAGACACGATATGGCAACGCTTCGAAAGGAAATTCCCGTGGCGGCCCGCGCCACCCGATGTGGCATGCGCCGCGCGACTTCGGCCAGATCCAAGATGGGTTGATGCCAACCATGCCTCCCCCGTCATACGCGGGAGGTGCCCGAAGGGCGGAGGGGGAAAGCCTCGGTAACGATCACTCAAGTTTCAGATCTGAAACTTTCGAGGATCATTATGTGGCTTTCCCCCTGCCTACCCTCCCCCGCATGACGGGGGAGGAAATGATCAGGCAGCGTCCTGCTTGGGCAATACGTCCTCGTATTTCTTGAAGCCCGGCAGCTTCTCGACGCGGCTCATCCATGCCTTGACGTGGGCATAGGGGTCGAGGTCGATGGCGCCCTCCTCGGCGTAGGCGACGTCGCCATAGGCCGCGACGTCGGCGACCGTGGGTTCGTTGCCGACCAGGAAGGAGGAGTTCGCCAGCGCGGCGTCGAGCACCTTCAGCGCATCGTTCGCCAGCCCGGTGTAGAGGTTGTAGACATTGTCGTCGGCCTTCATGAAGCCGCGCTTGATGGCGCGCGGCCGATAGACGTTGGGCGCCAGGCGATCGGACTCCCAGAACAGCCACTCGCGCACCCGCGCCTTCTCCTCCGGGGTTTTGCCGCCCATCTTGCCGAACTTGTCGGCGAGATAGAGCAGGATCGAGCCGGACTGGCAGAGTTTCAGATCGCCGTCGACCAGCGCCGGCACCTGGCCGAAGCGGTTGATGGCGAGGTAGTCCGGCTGCTTGTGGGCGCCGGCGCGCAGGTCGACATGCTTGTAGGCGAAAGGCTGGCCCATCAGCGACAGCGCGAGCCCTGCCTTGTAGGTCGGACCGCTCAGCCAGATACCGTAAAGCGTCAGCTTGGACATTTCGCTCTCCCCGTGATTGAACCAAAGGCCAGCATCGCACTTGAGCGCGGCACCGTTAAGCCTGTATGAGCGGGCATGAAGATTTCGGCGCGCGACATCGATCACCTTTCGTTGACCTTCTCCGACCCGGAGGCCACCGCCAGCCGGCTGCTGCAGCTCGGCTTCAACCTGACGCCGGAGGGCGTGGAACCACGCTGCGTCTGCTTCCAGCCCGAC
>JABCYT010000432.1 GCA_013290035.1 Alphaproteobacteria bacterium | reverse complement strand
AGCCGTGGAAGGCGCAGCGCAGGCCGCATTCCTCGTTGCGGCCGTAATAGAGGCCGGCGCCGCGATGCGGGCAGTGCGGCTCGACAATGCCGACCCGCCCGTCGGTGGCGCGGAAGGCGATCAGGTCCTCGCCCAGGATCTTGATCTTCTTCGGCGGGCCGTCGCGCTCCGGCAGCTCTTCTGAGAGCAGTGCGGGCATCCAGAAACGGCGCAGCAGATCACCCATCGGCGTGCCGGGCCCGCTCCGGGTCAGAAATTCGTTGTCCGCCTGGCTCAGCATCAGTCGCCCAGTCCGTATTGCCCGCCGACATAGCCGCGGCGATGGCCGAACCGCTCGGTCATGACGGCATCAAGATTCTTGTCCGGTGCGGCGACCCAGCCCCCGGCGCGCACGGCGTAGCGGCTCGCGGTTTGCGCCGCCTTGGGCTCTTCGCCGTTGCCGAGCGCGCGGGCGGCGCCCATCAGGAGCTTGCGGAACTCGACGACGCCCACGTCGGTCAGGCCGAGATGCTCGCGCCTGCGATCCTGGATCGGGCCCATGCTGTCCTGGATCGCGGCGTCCTGTTCGCTCACCCCTTCGATGCCGGTGAAGGTATCGGTCTTCTGCACCTTGCGGTCGATCAGGTAGTCGTTGCTGAGGTTGCGCAGCGGCACGTAGTTGGCGTCGACCTCGGCATGCACGTTGAAGCCGCCGTCGAACTTGACGCGTTCGGCATTGCTGAAGGGCCGGTCGGGCTGCCAGCAGTAGGTGTAGATCCAGCAGGTCAGGTCGTCGACCGGCACCCAGCACTGGCCGTAGTAGATCTCGCCGGGAAACGCGGTCGGCGTATAGGCGTGATTGGGCATCAGGAACTGCGAGATGCGCCAGTAGAGATCGGCCGAGTCGGTCTTGCGCGCCGCGCCGATCAGCAGGCCGGCATCGTGCCCGTGTATGGTGAATCTGGGCCTTGGGTCGTTGTGTATCCAGCGGATGCGATCGTCGGGCTTGGACTGGTCGGCGATTGCGGCTTTGGCAAGGGCCGCGCGCGCCGTAGCCTCGTCCTTGGCCAGCACGGCGTGCAGGAACGAGAAGTGCGCGGTGTCGAGCGCGCCTTCGACGCTCTGCACCCAGTTGCAGTCCTGCCACTTCTTGGTGACGTAGCGGCTGGCGGTCGGCACCAGGCCGATCTCGAGCTGCGGCAGCTCGGGCATGCGATCTTTGGGTCCCATGTAGACCCAGATCATGTCGCCCCATTCGCGCGTCGGGTAGGCGAGCAGCTTGATCGTGTCCTTGTAGTTGGACTCCGGCGGCGAGGTCGGCAGGTCGACGCAGTTGCCGTCGACGTCGAACTTCCAGCCGTGGAAGGCGCAGCGCAGGCCGCATTCCTCGTTGCGGCCGTAATAGAGGCCGGCGCCGCGATGCGGGCAGTGCGGCTCGACAATGCCGACCCGCCCGTCGCTGGTGCGGAAAGCGATCAGGTCTTCGCCCAGAAGCTTGATCTTCCTGGGCGGACCGTCGCGTTCCGACAGCTCCGCGGAAAGCAGCGCCGGCATCCAGAAGCGGCGCAAGAGCTCGCCCATCGGTGTGCCCTTGCCGCTGCGGGTCAGCAATTCGTTGTCGGCTTGGCTCAACATGGCTTTGAGAAGGTCCCTCGGCTTCGCTCGGGACGACGGGGAAATAGCGGGCGCTATTTCCCCGTCGCCTTGGCCAAAGCTTGCTCCAGATCGGCGATGATGTCGTCCACCGTTTCGATCCCTATCGACAGGCGAAGCACGTCGGGACCGGCGCCGGCGGCAATCCGCTGCTCGTCGGGGAGCTGGCGATGCGTCGTCGAGGCGGGATGAATGATCAGGCTTTTTGCATCGCCGATATTGGCGAGGTGCGAGAACAGCTCGACGCTGTCGACCACCTTGACGCCCACGTCGTAGCCGCCCTTGACGCCGAAGGTGAAGATCGAGCCGGCGCCCTTGGGCAGGTATTTTTTGGCGAGCGCATGGTACTTGTTCGACGGCAGGCCGGCATAGTTCACCCACGCCACGGCGGGGTGCCTGGCGAGATACTCGGCGACCTTCTGGGCGTTGGCGCAATGGCGCTCCATGCGCAGCCCCAATGTCTCGATGCCCAGCATGGTGAGCCAGGCGTTGAACGGCGCCTGGCTGGGGCCGAGGTCGCGCAGGCCGACGGCGTGGCTGTGGAAGGTGTAGGCCATGTCGCCGAAGGTCTCGAAGAAGTTCAGCCCGTGATAGGCGGGCTCGGGCCCGGCGAGGCTCGGGAACTTGCCGCCTGTCGCCCAGTCGAACTTGCCCGAATCGACCACCGCGCCGCCCATCGAGGTGCCGTTGCCGCTCAAGAACTTGGTGGTCGAGTGCACGATCAGGGTGGCGCCGTAGTCGATCGGCTTGCAGAGCCAGGGCGTGGCCAGCGTGTTGTCGACCAGCAGGGGCACGCCGGCGGACTCGGCGATGCGCGCGATGGCTTCGATGTCTGAAATGACGCCGCCTGGATTGGCCAGGCTCTCGATGAAGAACGCCTTGGTGTTTGCCGTGACGGCGCGCTTGAAATTCTCCGGCTCGTCGGCGTCGACGATCTCCGCCTTCCAGCCGAACTTCGGATAAGTGTTGCGCATCTGCTGCAGCGAGCCGCCGTAGAGCCGCGAGGAGGCCACGATCTCCGCGCCCGGCGACATCAGCGGGAAGAGGCCCAGCACCTGCGCGGCGTGGCCGGAGGAGGTGACGGTGCAGCCGCGCCCGCCTTCCAGAGTGGCGAGCCGGGTCTCCAGCGCCGCATTGGTCGGGTTGGTCAGCCGCGAGTAGATGAAGCCCACGGTCTGCAGGTTGAAGAGTGCGGCGGCGTGGTCGGCGTCCTCGAACACGTAGGCCGTGGTCTGGTAGATCGGCTGGGCACGGGCGCCCGTGGTCGGATCGGGGGCCGCGCCGGCATGCACCGACAGGGTCTCGAAGCCATAGCTCTTGTCGCTCACCGCAATTCTCCAGGGCTGGAGGCCGGAAGGGCCTCAGTGTCCGCAAGAAGCCGGTCGATGGAAACCGGCTTCGCGCGCTTCAGTGTTGCATCCACCGCGCTAGTCGAGGGCGCCCGGGCGGGGCTGTGGCTGGCCGTGAAAGGCCCGCCGCACGAAGTCGGTGACCCGCTGCGAGAACAGCGCGGGATCGGTCGGCGGCAGGTAGCTGCCGTGTTTGTAGCCGTAGCCATCCTGGATCTGCCAGGGGAAGGCCACTGGCGGTCCGGCCGGCGGCGGCGGGCCCTCGTAGCCCAGCGCGGCGCCGAAGAATGCGTGGTCGTGATGGAGAATGTTCGAGATCGGATCTCCCACCGGGAAGGCGAGCCGCAGGATCGTGTCGTTGTGCGACGCCAGCAGGAAGATCGACTCGGCATTGGCGGCGGCGCCACGGTATTCGTCCGTCAGGCAGTCGCGATTGATCGCCGCGGCCGCGAGACAAAGCATGCGCGCCCGACGGTCGAGATGGGCCACCGCCTCGAGCGTGAGCCGCGCGCCCAGGCTGTGCGAGAAAAAGGACAGGCTTTGCGCCTCGGACAGCCAGTTCGTGCAGAAGGCGGCGAGCCGGCGGCCGCACTCCATCGCGTCGCTGCCCTCGAACGGATAGTTCACCGCCGGTATCCAGAAGTCGCCCGGCCACAGCACGCCGATGAAGATCTCCGAGCCGGCCAGACCAAGATTGCCGTCGAGCAAACCGAACGAGTTCGCGCCGCTGCGATAACTCACGTTAAAGCCGTGAACGCCCAGCAGCACGTCCTTGCCGGCGACCTTGGGCGCGATATCGGTCCAGGCCACGGTTTGCAGCGCCGGCGGCGAGGCCGTGCCGTTCCCTTCGAGGAGATAGGGATCGACGATGGCGCCGCCGACGCTTTGCGAGCGGAAGTTGAGGTAGAGCGTCATCGGCGATCAGCGCTTCAGCGCGCCGACGGCCTTCGCTGCCGCGGTAATCGAGGTGGCAAGGTCCTTGGCCATCGGCGCCAGCGGCGTGGCGATCACGCCGACGATCACCGCCATCAGCAGGGAATCCCGATTGAATGTGCCGTCCATGAGCCACCGCGCGACGACCGCCAGGACGATGGCGCAGCCGGCAGCCGCTACCTTCGTGGTATTGCGGTAGAACTGGTCGGCCCGCTCGTAGCCGAAATCGAGGACGGCGCTTACCATCACGTCGTAGGTGCCCAGCACCCTCATGTCCTGCTCGGTGACCGCCTCGTCGTTCTGGACGTGCTGGGCCGCGAGCGTCAGGTGATCGGCATTGACGCCCACGGCGGCGGCCATCGCGGGCGCCGTCTGGGGCGTCAGCATCAGGTGGATGAGCGACTTGGCG
>JABCYT010000431.1 GCA_013290035.1 Alphaproteobacteria bacterium | reverse complement strand
CATGGAACGCACCGACAAATGCTGGGTGGTGCCGGCCAAGTTCCGCTGGTCCGACCTCGGCACCTGGGACGCGCTGCTCGATATCGGCGAGGCCGACAGCGCGGGCAACGTCACCGAGGGCCCGGTCGAGATCGACCATGTGCGCAATTCCTACGTCCGCTCCGACGGGCCGCTGACCGCGGTGATCGGCGTCGAGGAAGTGGTCGTGGTGGCCATGAACGACGCCGTGCTGGTCGGTCATCGCGACAACCTTCCGCGGCTGAAGGACGTCGTGCAACGTATGTCGGACGGCAAGCACCGGGCGGCGACCGAGCATGCCGTGATGCACCGGCCATGGGGCAGCTACCAGGACATCGACCGCGGCGAGCGCTTCCGCGCCAAGCGACTGACCGTCAATCCCGGCGCCAAGCTCAGCCTGCAGAGCCACAACCGGCGCGCCGAGCACTGGGTCGTGGTGAAGGGCACGGCCGAGGTGACGCTCGACGGCAAGATCATGATCCTGCACGAGAACGAATCGACCTACATCCCGATCGGCGGCATCCACCGCCTGGCCAATCCGGGCCCTGAGCTGCTCGAGGTCGTCGAGGTCCAGACCGGCGACTATCTCGAGGAGGACGACATCGCGCGCTACGAAGACATCTACGCCCGCGTCTAGGTCGTGCGCTTCGGGGTTCATCACGAGTGGGGCAAGCTGCGCGAGGTCGTGATCGGCATCTCGCCGGCCGAGGACTTCGTGGTGTTCCATGAGGACTCGCAGCGCTGGCTGTTGCCGGAAGGCGACAAGCTGAGCCGCGCCCACAAGGGCCGGCGCCTGATCGACGTAGACCCCGAATGGGCCAAGCGCATCGAGCGCCAGGTAGACGCGCTGGCCGAGCGGGTGGCGCGCGAGAGCGTGACCGTCCACCGCCCGCGACGGCTGGACGGCGCGGAGCGCACGTTCCTGGCGGCCAACGGCGAAGGCGCCCAGCTGTTTCCCCGCGACGGCATGATCGTGGTCGGCAATCACGTGATCGATGCTTCGCTCCGCCTGCTGTGCCGGCAGCGCGAACGCTACGGGCTGCGGCCGATCGTCCAGCAGGCCGTGCAGCAGCGCGGCGCGCGCTGGTCGAGCGTGCCGCTGGGCTCGCCCGGCTGCGTCGACGGCCCGTTCCTCGAGGGCGGCGACACGCTGCTCAACGGCTACGAGGTCTATGTCGGCATCTCGGGCTGCGCCTCCGATCTCGCCGGCGCCGACTGGCTGCAGGGGCTATTGGGCGAGAAGTACCGTGTCATCCCGGTGGCGATGAAGTCGAACGTGCTGCATCTCGACTGCGCCATGGCGCTGATCAAGCCCGGCCTGCTGGTCTATTGCCCACCGAAGCTGATCGACGGCCTGCCGATGTCGCTGCGCGACTGGGACAAGATCGAGGTCTCGGCCGACGAAGCCAACCGGCTGGCGACCAACGGCCTGGTCCTCGAGGAAGGTCGCGTCATCATCGACGCCGATAATGGCCGGGTGATCGAGGAACTGCGCAAGCGCAAGGTCGATGTCATTCCGTTGCCGTTCGACGGGCCGATCTCGACCGGCGGCGGCCTGCGCTGCGCACACCATCCGCTGCTGCGGGAAAGCGCGCTGATTTAAGCGCCGCGCTTGGGCGTGCGGTCAAAGACGACCGGCTTGGGCCGGTTCGTCGCTTTCCTGGCATGGACGCCGAGCGAGCGCGCCAGCATGGCAACCTGACCGCCGACGAAGCGCAGCAGCACCAGGGTGAAACGCAGTGGCGACATCTCCCCGCCGCGAATGAAATTATGACCGGCGCGCAGAAAAGTCGTGGCGCACAACAGCACCCAGGCCAAGGTCACCAGGAAAAGCGTCAGCAGCAGCGGCACCAAGGCAGGCGCCAGCAGTGCCGCCAGCAAGCCCGCGACGATGCCGACCAGCAGCACCGGCTGGTTCAGCGACATGCAGAGATGCAGCAGGGCCGCCGCTTTCCCCGACGGCGTGATGTCGCGGCTCCTGAGGATCGCCGGGACCATGCGCAGCGAGACGTGGCGGAAGCCGTCCTGCCAGCGCTGCTGCTGGCGCAGCCAGGTCGCAGTGTCGGCCGGCAGCTCGCCAGGCACCGCCACGCCGGTCAGGAACAGAGCCCGCCAGCCCTTGACCCAGCCACGGTAGGTGAGGTCGAGGTCCTCGGTGACGGTATCGCCCTTCCAGCCGCCGCCGGCCTCGATCGCGGCGCGCTGCCAGATGCCGCAGGTGCCGTTGAAAGGCAGCGGATGGCCCGCCCAGCAGCGCGTCGCCTGCTCGATGCCGAGATGGGCGTCGAGCGTCACCATCTGCATCTCGGTGAGCGCGTTCTCGTGCGGATTGAGGAAATCGAAGCGCGCCTGCACGAACGCCCAGTTGGGGTTGGCGAAGAACGGCCGCATGCAGGTGCGCAGGAAGTCGGCCGGCGGCACGTAGTCGACGTCGAAGATGGCGAAGTAATCGTAGGGCGTCTGCTGCATCGCCTCGTGCAGCGCGCCGCCCTTGTAGCCGCTGCGATCGGTGCGCTGGAGGGCCACGACATCGAAGCCCTGCGCGCGCAATTCGGCCACCACCGTGCGCGCAAGCTCGGCGGTCTCGTCGGTGCTGTCGTCGAGGACCTGGATGTGCAGCTTGTCGCGCGGCCAATCGAGCCGGGCCGCCGCCTCGACGCCGCGGCGCAGAACGGGGCCCTCGTTGAAGGACGGGATCTGGACCACGACATGCGGCAGCTCGGCATCGGCTGGCAGAGGCGTCGCCAGCAGAGTTCTCTCACGGCCTAGGCCTTTCTCCTTCAGGCGGTGATGCAGCACGACCATGTAGAGCAGGCTGCCGACGAAGGCGGCGAGCAGCACGCAGCAGGCGACGAAGATCGCGGCGAACAGCAGGGCGAGCGGGGCGAGGACGGCCATCGGCAGGTCAGGCGCCCGTCTTGGGCGTGCGCTTGAATTCGGTCTTGCGGCCAAAGCCCGCGCCGACGATGGCGCCGGCGTTGGCGGTGGCGAGATAGACGATCAGCGCCGGCACGCTCGCCGCAGCGATCAGGTAGCGCACGATGTCGCCGCGCTGCAGCCGGCGATAGGCACCCCAGGTCATGCCGACCAGCACGGCCAGCATGGCGCAGAGCCACAGCCACAGCAGGAAGCGGAAGAAGCCCGTCAGATATCCATGGCCGATCACCGACAGGATCAGCGCCACGACGCCCACGATCAGCACCGGAAAGATCAGCTGCTGCCCCAGCGCCACGGTGGTCGTGAACTTGGCTTCGTCGGACCAGTCGGAATTCCAGATCGGTCCGAGCAGCTTGCGCGCCACCTGCATGAAACCCTTCGACCAGCGGCTCTGCTGGGCGCTGAAATCATCGAGCTTGCTGGGCAGCTCGCCGGTCACGTGCGGCTCCATCAGGAACACGCCGTGCCAGCCCTTGAGGTGCGTGCGCAGCACCAGGTCGAGATCCTCCGACAGAGTATCGTGCGACCAGCCGCCTGCTTCCTCGACGGCGGCGCGGCGCCAGATGCCGCCAGTGCCGTTGAACTGGAACGGCACGCCGCGCCGGGCGCGCACATCCTGCTCGACGGCGAAGTGGGCATCCTGCATCAGGCGCTGGGCGCGGGTCAGCCAATTGCGCTCGCCGTTGCCCCACTCGATGCGGGTCTGCACGAAGGCGGCCTTCGGGTCGGCCAGGATCGCCGCCATCGCGCCCTGCAGCCAGTCGGGGGGCGGCACGAAGTCGGCGTCGAACACCGCGACGTAGGGCGCATCCGAGAGGGCGAGTCCCGCCGCCAGCGCACCCGCCTTGAAGCCGCTGCGCTCGGCCCGCCGCAGGTGCGCCACATCGACGCCGTCGCGCCGGAGCCGCACCACAGCGTGGCCCGCAATGTCCGGGGTGATGTCGGTGCTGTCGTCGAGCAGCTGGATGGTCAAGCGTTCGCGCGGCCAGTCGAGCGCCGCGGCCGCGACCAGCGCCCGCTCGACGACCAGCGGCTCGTTGTAGACCGGGATCTGGACCAGCACGTGCGGCAGCTCGGCCGGCAGCGGCGGCGGCACGGCATCCTCCGCGGGCAGTTCGATCAACCAGTAGACCAGGTAGAGAAAGTAGCCGGCGATGACGAACTGCGCGGCCAGGCTGAGGAAAACGATGAGGTCGATGGCGAAGAGCAGCATGGCTGCCTCGCCGTCAGTGGTAGTGGATGGGCACTTCGAAGCAGCGGCCGTCCTCGATATGGAGACGGCGCGACGCCACGTCGAAGATGCGCTCGTCGTGCGTCGACAACACGACCGCGCACTTGGCGCGCATGGCGAGGTCCTTGAGCTGATCGACCACCAGCCGGCCAGCG
>JABCYT010000430.1 GCA_013290035.1 Alphaproteobacteria bacterium | reverse complement strand
CATCCGATCAGCTCGGGCCTGTTCGAGGCCGCGCCCAAGAGCATCATCGTCCTGCCGGTCCTCTTCGAGGGCCAGGTCAAGGCGGTGATCGAGCTGGCCTCGCTCGGTCACTTCACCGAGCTGCAGACCGCCTTCCTCGAGCAGCTCACCGCCTCGATCGGCATCGTGCTGAACTCGATCGAAGCCACCATGCAGACCGAGGGCCTGCTCGAGCAGTCGCAGAAGCTCGCCAGCGAGCTGCAGACCCAGCAGGGCGAGCTGCAGCAGACCAACGAGCAGCTCGAGCAGAAGGCCGCCCAGCTCGCCGAGCGCAACTTCGAGGTCGAGCGCAAGAACCAGGAAATCGAGCAGGCCCGCCGCGCCGTCGAGGAGAAGGCGTCGGAGCTGGCGCTGACCTCGCGCTACAAGTCGGAGTTCCTGGCCAATATGAGCCACGAGCTGCGCACGCCGCTGAACTCGATCCTGATCCTGGGTCAGCAGCTCGCCGACAATCCCGAGGGCAACCTCGTCCCCAAGCAGATCGAGTTCGCCCGCACCATCCACGGCGCCGGCACCGACCTGTTGAACCTGATCAGCGACATCCTCGATCTCAGCAAGATCGAATCGGGCACGGTGACGGTCGATGCCGAGGAGATCTTCTTCTCCAACGTGCTGGAGACCGTGGCGCGGCCGTTCCGCCACCAGGCCGAATCGCAGGGCCTGTCGTTCGACGTCCAGCTCGACGCCAATCTCGGCCGCAGCATCGTGACCGATTCCAAGCGGCTGCAGCAGATCCTGAAGAACCTGCTGTCCAACGCGCTGAAATTCACCGCCCAGGGCAGCGTCAGGCTGCGCGTCGTGGCGGCGCAGACCGGCTGGCGCCCCGACAACGTGTCGCTCAACCAGGCGAGCTCCGTCGTCGCCTTCGAGGTCACCGACACCGGCGTCGGCATCCCGGTCGAGAAGCAGAAGATCGTGTTCGAGGCCTTCCAGCAGGCCGATGCCAGCACCAGCCGCAAGTACGGTGGCACCGGCCTGGGCCTGGCCATCAGTCGCGAGCTCTCGACGCTCTTGGGCGGCGAGCTCACCTTGCGCAGCACGCCGGGCATCGGCAGCACCTTCGCCCTCTTCCTGCCCACCATGTATACCGGCCCGCGCACGGCGCTGCGCGCGCAGCCGCCGGGCAGCCTGCCGCTGCCGCAGGCGCCGCTGGTCGAGCACCTGGTCGACCAGTTCCCCGACGACCGCCACAACATCCAGCCCGGCGAGCGCTCGCTGCTGATCGTCGAGGACGATCCCAACTACGCCGGCATCCTGCTCGATGCCGCGCATGCCGCGGGATTGAAGGCCGTGGTCACGGCGCGCGGCGCCGAAGCGCTCGACCTCGCGCTGCAGTACAAGCCGGTGGCCATGTCGCTCGATATCTTCCTGCCCGACATGCTGGGCTGGAACGTGCTCAGCCAGTTCAAGCGCACGCTCGAGACGCGGCACATCCCGGTGCAGATCCTCAGCATGGATGAGGACCGCCAGCAGGGCCTGGCGCGCGGCGCCTTCTCCTACCTCAACAAGCCGACGACGACCGAGGGGCTGAGCGCCGCGCTGTCGCGCATCAACGACTACGTGCGGCCGCGCAAGAAGCGGCTGCTGATCGCCGAGGACAACGAGGCCGAGCGGTTTGGCGTGAGCGAGCTCCTGGCCCACCCCGACGTCGAGATCGCCACCGCCGATTCGGGCCGCGGCGCGCTCGACAAGCTGCGCGAGCAGCGCTTCGACTGCATGGTGCTCGACCTCCGCCTGCCCGACATCTCGGGCTTCGAGGTGCTGGAGGAGATCCAGAAGGACGAGACGCTGGCCGAGCTGCCGGTGGTGGTCTTCACCGGCCGCGACCTCTCGCCTGAAGAGGATGCCAGGCTGCACACCATGGCGCGCAGCATCGTCGTCAAGGGCGCGGCCTCGCCGGAGCGGCTGTACGACGAGACGGCGCTGTTCCTGCACCAGGTTGCGGACGACCTGCCGGAAGACAAGAAGCGCATGATCGAGCGCCTGCACAGCTCCGACGAGATGCTGGTCGGCCGCACCGTGCTGGTCGTCGACGACGACACGCGCAATATCTTCGCGCTGTCGAGCGCGCTCGAGCGCCGCGGCATGCGGGTGCTGACGGCAACCACCGGCCGCGAGGCGATCACCATTCTCGAGCGCTCGCCCGAGGTGGCGATCGTGCTGATGGACATCATGATGCCCGAGATGGACGGCTACGAGACGATGGCGCTGATCCGCGGCAACCCCGCGCTGCGCCGCCTGCCGATCGTGGCGCTGACCGCCAAGGCGATGAAAGGCGACCGCGAGAAATGCCTGGAAGCCGGCGCCTCCGACTATCTTGCCAAGCCGGTCAACACCGAGCAGCTTTTCTCGGCGCTGCGGCTCTGGCTGCACCGCTGAGTTCGCCGGGCGGATCGGTCTCCATGGACAAGGTCAACATCCTGCTGATCGACGATCAGCCGGCGAAGCTTCTGAGCTACGAGGTCATCCTCGGCGAGCTGGGCGAGAACCTGATCAAGGCGACCTCGCCGCACGAGGCGCTCGGCATCCTGCTCAAGACCGAAGACGTGGCGGTCGTTCTGATCGACGTGGTGATGCCGCAGCTCGACGGCTTCCAGCTCGCCGCCATGATCCGCGAGCACCCGCGCTTCCAGAAGCTCGCCATCATCTTCGTCTCGGCCATCCAGGTCGGCGAGACCGACCACCTGCGCGGCTACGAAATCGGCGCCGTCGACTACGTCTCGGTGCCGGTCGTGCCCAAGGTGCTGCGCGCCAAGGTGCGGGTATTCGTCGATCTCTACCGCAAGACCCGCCAGCTCGAGACGCTGAACAGCGAGCTCGAAGCGCGTGTCGCCGCGCGCACTGCCGAGCTGGAGGCGCAGACCGAGCGCCTGCGCCAGAGCGAGGAGCGCCGCTCGATCGCGCTGTCGGCCGGCGACATGGGCTCGTGGGAGGTCGACCTGGCGACGGGTCATCTCGAATGGGACGACGGCCCGTATCGCATCTTCGGCGTCGATCCCGCCCATTTCGAGCCGACGGTCGAGCGCATCGAAGCGATGATGCATCCCGACGATCGCCAGAAGAATGCGCTGGCCGCCATCGTCGGTTCGGGCGAGCCGCGCTTCCAGGTCGAGTTCCGCATCGTGCGGCCGAGCGGCGAGGTCCGCTGGTGCTACGGCGCCGGCATCATCACGCGCGACGCCGCCGGCAACCCCGTGCGCATGAACGGCGTCACCGTCGACATCACCGATCGCAAGCGCGCCGAGGAGCGTCAGGTGCTGCTGGCGCGCGAGGTCGATCACCGGGCGAAGAACACCCTGGCCGTCGTGCTGTCGGTGCTGCGGCTGACACGCGCCCCCACCACCAAGGATTTCATCGCCACCGTCGAGGGCCGCGTCCATGCCCTGGCGGCCACGCACAATCTTCTGTCGGCGACGCGCTGGGAGGGCGCCGATCTCGGCAAGATCGTCGAGGAGGAGATGGCGCCCTATCACGCCAATCACCGCCAGCGCGTGATTACCAGCGGTCCCGCCGTCGTGCTGCTGCCGGCGACCGCGCAGGCCGTGGCGTTGGCGCTGCACGAGCTCGCCACCAACGCCGCCAAATATGGCGCGCTGTCGACCGAGACCGGTACGCTCGCCGTCGCCTGGCGGGCCGAGGGCGACGCCCTGGTGCTCGATTGGACGGAGACCGGCGGTCCGCCTGCGGCAGAACCGGCGCGGCTGGGCTTCGGCCTCACCATCGTGCGTTCCAGCATCGAGGCGCAGTTCCGCGGCGGCGTCAGCTACGAGTGGCGGCGCGAAGGCCTGCGCTGCAGGCTCTCGATCCCGGCCGCGCAGATCGCGGCCCCGCCGGCCGCCGCCGAGGCGCCTGCGCCGGTACCGGCCAACAACGGAACGCGGCGCAGTCTGGCCGACATGCGCCTGATGGTCGTCGAGGACGAGCTGCTCGTCAGCATGTTGATCGAGGAGATCCTGGGCGAGCTCGGCGCCACCGTGGCCGGCCCGTACGGGCGGCTGGCCGACGGGCTGGCGGCGGCCAAGGCCGAGCGCTTCGACGGCGCCATCCTCGACCTCAACCTCGCCGGCGAATCGGCCGACCCGCTGGCCGATCTCCTGCTGGCGCGCGGCGTGCCATTCGTGTTCATCACCGGCTACCAGCGCGAGAGCATCGATCGCCGCTATGCCAATGTCCCGGTGCTGCAAAAGCCGATCGACGCGGGCGCCCTCGAAAGCGTGCTGCTGACCTTGCTGGGCAGCGAGCCCCTGCTGCGAGTCGCCGACGGCAATTGACGGCGGCGTCTCGTCCCCTTCATCGTTCGCAAAATAGG
>JABCYT010000429.1 GCA_013290035.1 Alphaproteobacteria bacterium | reverse complement strand
CGCGGGCGTTGCGGCAACGGCAGCGTCAGGCGTTGCTTGCGGGGTCGCGAGCGGCGCTGCCGTCGCCTGGACGGGCCGTGGTGCGGGTTCCTGCTTTTCATGCAGCAGCCAGGCGCCGGCGACTGCCACGGCGGCCACGGCCGCGACCCCGCCTGCGATGGCGACGAGGCGTGACGGTCCCTTGCGCGCCGGCGGTGGAACCGGGGCGGTGACGATCGGCGTCTGGCCGCCCGGCGTGAGCCGGTAGGCATGGATGGGGCGGGGGATGTTCTTGACGTGCTGCTCGCCCATATCCTCGGCGCCAAGGGTGAGCTTGCCGACGATCTGCTCGTAGATGGAGGCCGACACGCAGATGCCGCCGTGCGGCGCGATCGATTCCAGCCGTACCGCGACGTTGACGGCATCGCCCATCAGATCGTCGCCGCTTTCCACGATGTCGCCAAGATTGATGCCGATTCGCAGCACGAGCTGGTCGTCGGGTCCGGCCGTGGCATTGGCCGAGCGCATCGACTCCTGGATCTCCAGCGCGGCGCGCACGGCTTCGACCGGGCTCACGAACTCCGCGAGCAGGCCGTCGCCCGTCAGCTTGAAGACACGGCCGCGGTGATGCTTCACGATCACCTCGGCCGTGGCCATGCGGGCGCCCAGCAGATCGAGCGCATGCTCCTCGTCGCGCGCCGACATGGTGCTGAACCCGACGACGTCGACGGAAATGATCGTGGTCAGGCGCCTGACCAGGGCGGGTTCATCCATGGCGACAGGCTAGCCGACGGGTGCGCCGCAGACCATAGGACCGCCTTGCGTCGTGGGCCATGCTCTGCGATGACCCAGACCATGCAGTCCGAGATCCCGCGTTACTGGGAAGACTACCACGTGGGCACGAAATACCCGCTGGGCTCGACCAGTTTCACCGCCGATGAGATCGTCGCGTTCGCCCGGCAGTTCGATCCCCAGAGCTTCCACGTCGATGCCGTGGCGGCCAGGCAATCGATGTTCGGCGGCCTGATCGCCTCGGGCTGGCACATCGCCGCCAAGCTGATGCGGCTGTTCGTCGACAACTACCTCGACAAGCGCACGGCCCTGGGCTCGCCCGGGCTAGACGAGCTGCGTTGGCTGAAGCCGGTACGTCCGGACGACACCCTTACCGCCTGGGTCGAGTGCGCCGACAAGGCGCCGTCCAAAAGCCGGCCCGAGATGGGCGTCATCCACGAGCATTGGAGCGCCACCAACCAGAAGGGCGAGCTGGTGATGACGGCGAAGGGCATCAATATGGTGCGGCGGAGGCCGGCATGACGCGCGCCGTCCGGGGACTCGACCACGTCGTGGTCATGGTCGACGGGATCGATGCCGCCGAAGCGGCCTACCGGAAGCTCGGCTTCCAGGTGCAGCCGCGCGGCTTCCACAAGAAGCTCGGCACCGCCAACCACCTGATGATCTTCGACAAGGACTATTTCGAGATCCTGGGCATCGTCGAGGACACCGCGTTCAATGCCGAGCGGCGGGAGTGGCTCAAAGAGGGCGGCGGGCTCGCCAACGTGGCGCTCGCCACCGATGGCGCCGACCTCGCCTTCGACGCCTTCAAGGCGGCGGGCCTGCAGCCCGACGCGCCGCTGTTCTTCGATCGCGCCGTGGAGGTTGCCGGCAAGACGGAGCACGCGCAGTTCCGTACCGTGCGCATCCCCAAGACCCACATGCCGGTGGTCGGGTTCTTCGTCTGCGAACATCTGACGCCTCAGTTCGTCTATCGCGGCGAATGGGCCAGGCATCCCAATGGTGCGCGCGGCATCCTGGGTGTGACGGTGATTGCCGAGCAGCCGGCGAAATGGATCGTCGAGCTCGAGAAGTATTTTGGCGCAGGCTCGGTGACGCGCGAAGGCGAGGGGCTGCTTGTCGACACCGGCACCCAGCCCATCCGCTACCTGACCCGCAAGGACTATTTAGCGCGCTATCCCGGCATGACCCCGGTACGGCCGGGCGATCATCCGGCGCTCCTGTCGGTCGGCGTCCGGAGCCTTGCTGCCTGCGAGGCGCTGCTTGCGAAGAACGGCGTCAAGCTGGTCAAGCCCGATGCCGGCCGTCTGATCGTGCCGCCGGCGGAAGCCGCCCACCTCACCCTGGAATTCCGGGAGCGGTGATAAAGTGAGTCCCGACCTGACGGACCGGCGGATCTACGGATTCGTCACCGAGGAGCATCTGCGTTTCGCCGATGTCGACGCCAACGGCCACGTCAACAACGGTGCCTTCCTGCAGCTTCTGGAGAATGCCCGGGTCTCCTACATGCGACAGATCGTGCGCCGGTCTTTGAGGACAAGCGGCCTGCCGCGCTTCCGCGTCGTGGTCGGCAGGCTCGAGATCGATTTCAAGCGCCAGATGTTCTACCCCGGCCGCGCCACGGCCGGCGCCCGCCTGCTCGAGGTGCACGAGCGCAAGTGCGTGATCGGTCACGGCCTGTTCGATGGCGAGGGCAATTGCACGGCTGTGCTGAAGGCGATCATGGTGTCGCTCAACGAGGAAACCCATCGCAGCGTGCCGTTCGATCCTGCGGTGCGTGCAGCGCTCGAGAAATTTGCCGCCTCCAAGGACGGACTTCCAACATGACCGACCGTCTGATCCCTGAGGGCTTCCGCAAGCTCGATGTCAGCGATGACTTCGTCGGCCTGATCGGGCCACTCTGGTTCAAGGCCGAAGGCGAGCGGCTGCGGGTCGGCCTGCCGCTCGAGGCGCGCCACGGCAACCCGATGGGCTGGGCACATGGCGGGTTGCTGGTCACCGTGGCCGACATGGTAATGGGGGCAGGCTCCGGCCACGTCACCGGCATCCGCTGGCCTCATCCGACGATATCGCTCAGCACCGAGTTCGTGCGCGGCGCCAAGCTTGGGCAGTGGCTGGAGGGCACCGCGCGCGTTGCCCGACGGACGATCAATTTCTGCTTCTGCAGCTGCGACCTCGTGTGCGGCGGCGAGATCGTCCTCGTGGCGTCGGGCGTCTTCAAGGTGCCCGATATCGACAAGATCCCGGAGGCCGAGCGTGCCAAGGTGATGGGCAAGTGGGAGTAGCTGAGGCCATCCGTCGTCCCGAGCGGAGCCGCCCGTGGGGCGGCGCAGTTGAGGGACCTTCTCTCGACAATAAGTGGCTTAGTGTTGAGAGAAGGTCCCTCCGCGCGGCCCTTCGGGCCTTGGTCGGGACGACGGACTGCTACTTCCTCTTCTTGTGCCGGTAGATCCGGTAGCGGTCGAAGTCCATGAAGTGTTCGTAGCCCTCGAAAGCGTCGGCGAATACTCGGTTCTGCATGAAGTATTCGAGGTAGTCGAATTCCTTGCCCTGGCAGCGCGGGATGCCGGGGACGCGGTCGACGATCACGAGATCGGGCTGCTCGCGGGCGAAATCCTCGCTCACCGCCTCGAACACGAATTTCTCGGAATCGCCCATCGTGTCGGGCGGATTGTAGAGCGCGGGAAAATCGTCGCAGGTCGCGTACACGCCCTGCAGCACCCACATGCTGAGGAAGCGCATGGTCATGCGCCCGCCGATATAGTTGATCAGCGGCCATAGCGGATAGATCCCGGGCGACAGCGCGAGCAGCGTGCGGTGCGGCGCATTCTGCTCGATGATGTGCTGCAGGCGGCCGCCGATCGAATCCTCGAACTGACGCTGCTTGTAGAAGGGCGGCGTATAGAGCGCGGCCTGGAAGTAGAGCAGCACCATCAGGGTGGCCGAGATCACCGCCACCGGCAGGTGATGGCCGCTGCGGCTGATCGGCAGGTAGCGGTCGACGGTCTGCGACACGGTGAGTGCCGCAAGCAGGATCACCGCCGACAGGGCGGGCAGCACGTGATAGGGCCAGCCCTTGGCCTGGGCGATCGCCGAGATCGCCGCGCCGATGCCGAACACCACGAGCACGCGCGCCGAGATCGTCTTGGTGAACACGACGGCGATCACGCCAAAGATCACCAGCGCGATCAGGGTGGGCGCCAGCACGTTGCTGGTGAGCACGCCGCGCCAGCCCTCGTCGCCGATCGGCGCATAGGCCTCGACGGTGAGCGGCAGCACGAACCGGCCGTAGTCCGAGAAGATCGTGTACATCGAGGCGATATGCGCCACGGTGACGAGGCCGATCGACCACGGGATGGGATCGCCGACTGTCGGCCGCCAGCCGCGGCGGATCAGCAGGTAGAGTTCGACCGCAGCGGGGATCGCGAGGTAGTGCGGCTTGAGGGCGAACGCGACGCCGGCCACCAGTCCGATCGCGATCGCCGAACCGCGCGTCAGCACCACGCCTTCGGCGCGCGCCATCGAGGCGATCAAATAGGGCGCGCAGGCCACGAACATGATGTGCTCGCGCTGGCCGAAATGCTCGT
>JABCYT010000428.1 GCA_013290035.1 Alphaproteobacteria bacterium | reverse complement strand
GCCGGCAGGTCCTTTATGACGCCCGACGGTCCCTCCGAATCGATGTAGAGGCCGAGATAGGCGTTGGCCGGCATGTTGGGCAGGTTGAACGCCGCGTTGTCCGACTGGCCCGGCGCAAAATGCAGGTAGGAGCTCGAATAGACTTCGAGGTAGCCGAACGGCGAGCCGCGCTCGTAGATGCGCTGGGCATCGGGGAACTTGCGGGCATAGGAGACGCCCTTGTAGTCCGACACCGCGAGCTTGGGGATGCCGAGCGCCGGCGGCACGGCGTAATGCACGGCCGCCGTCAGCACGGCGACGCCCGCGATGGCCGCAATGCCGCGCCGATCGCCCAGCGCCGTGAACCACAGCACGCCGCCGGCCAGCCACAGCAGCAGCGGCGCCATGATGAGATCGTCGGGGCGGAAGAAATACATGGCGAGCAGCACCGACAGCCCGCACAGGCCCGAGCCCACGAGGTCGGCGAAGTAGACGCGGTTGAAGCTCTTGCGCGCCTTCAGGAAGACCACGCCGAGATAGAGGGCGCCGGCCAGGAAGGGCAGGAAATAGAGCACGAAGTTGGCGAGCAGCCGCCACTTCTGCATCGGATCGGAGATCAGGAAGATGGCGTTGAACGGCACCTGCTGGGCGGCGAGGTTGCACACCACCATGAGCGGCCCGAAGGCCAGCAGCGCGCCCTTGATCGCGCCTTCCCAGTGACGCTCGAACCAGCCCTTGGCGACGCACATGATGGCGCTGGTGAGCCCGAAGCCGAACATGGCGAGGCTCACCACCAGCGAGCCGAAATGCGCCCAGCTCCCCACCGAGAACACGCGCATGATGCCGATCTGCAGCGCAATGATGCTGCCGGCGACCAGGCCGACGGACAGATAGAAAGCAAGCGGCGGGCGATGGTCGAGATCGACCGAAACGGTCAAGGGGGACTCCGTTGTTGTTGGGCCGTCATTGCGGCCGAACGGGGCAGCGCGTGCATGGCGCGCGGCCCCGTCATCTCAGCATCGTCTTCCCGGCGTCAGCGGTTGTGGTTGCCGACGATCTGGTCGCCCTCGAGCTTGGTGAAGGGCACGAACGGCACGATCTTGCCGCCGTAGATGTCCTCGCGGCTGGTGGTGATCGAACCGTCGGCGCCTTGCGTCTTGGCGACCTTGAGCACGCGCTGCGCGCCCGGGGGACCGACCGGGATGACCATCAGGCCGCCGGCCTTGAGCTGCTGCAGCAGCGGCGGCGGGACGTGGTCGATGCCGCAGGTCACGATGATCTTGTCGAAGGGCGCCGCCTCTTCCCAGCCGTAATAGCCGTCGGCGACCTTGCTCTTGACGTGCTGGTACTCGGTGTAGCCCTTGTCGATCAGCTTGTCGTAGAGCCCGCGCGTGCGCTCGCCCAAGGGCTTGATGATCTCGATCGTGTAGGCATTGTCGGTGAGGTTGGCGATGTAGGCCGACTGCACGCCCGAGCCGGTGCCGATCTCGAGCACCTTCTCGCCGCGCTTGACGTCGATCACGTTGGTCATGCGCGCCTGCAGATGCGGGCCCGACATGGTGACGCCCCAGCCGATGTCGAGGAAGGCGTGCTCGTAGGCGCGCTTGTGGATCGCCGGATTGACCGAGGCGAATTCCTCGCGCGGCGTCATCAGGAACGCGCGGATGGTCGCGGCCCCCCAGATGTCCTTGTTCTTGAGCAGTGCCTGGAAACGGTCCCAGCGCTGGCCGAGGAACACCGGATCCTCGCCGCGGGCCTTGCCCCAAGCGATGAAATTGTCGCGCGTGTCGGTCGGCGGGCTGAGGTCCCAGCTATAGGGCTTGATGGTCGCGGCCCGGGCCGCAGACGTAAAACCGGCCGCAAAACCGGCGGCAGCCAGCGCCGCGCTGCCGGAGACGAAAGTACGCCTCTTCAATATATCCTCCTTTGGCGCGGACCCCATGCGAGGGGGAGCAAAACCGCCGGAAAAGCCCGGCGATTCGGGGCAGCCGCACCATGACTAGATACGGGAATTATGGCGGATTTGCCAGTGCACCCGTGTTACGGGTTGCTCAACAATATGTAAGGGAACGCCATGGCTCGCCCGCTTTCCCGCCGCACGTTGGTGGCCGCGGCCGGTACCTTGCCGGCAGCCGCCCTGCTGCCCTCGGGCGCGAGGGCCGAGGCGGCCTGGAAGCCAGGCGCCGGCAGCCGCATGATCGTGCCGGCCGCCCCCGGCGGCACCACCGACATCGTGGGCCGCCGGCTTGCGGCCTTCCTGCAGCAGAGCTGGGGCCAGTCCTGCGTGGTCGACAACAAGTCCGGCGCCGGCGGCGTCATCGGCTCGACCGAGGTCGCCAGGGGCGCGCCCGACGGACAGACCCTGCTGATGGGCAATATCGGGCCGCAGTCGATCGCCTATGCGCTCTACCGCAACATGCCCTACACGGCGAAAAACCTGATGCCGGTGTCGAACGTCATCACCGCGCCCAACGTGCTGGTGGTGCATCCCTCGGTGCCCGCCACGACCGTGCCGGAGTTCGTCGCCTGGCTGAGGGCGCAGAACGGCAAGGCCTCCTATGCCTCGTCGGGCACCGGCCAGTCGCCGCATCTCTCGGGCGCCTGGTTCCTGCAGCTCACCGGCAGCAAGGCCGAGCACATCCCCTATCGCGGCGCGGCGCCGGCGCTGCAGGACCTGACCGCGGGCGTCACGCAGTTCTTCTTCGACAACCTCGCGACCGGCATCGAGTTCGTGCGTGCGGGCAAGCTGCGCGCGCTCGGCATCACGTCGGCTGAGCGCAATCCGCTGACGCCCGAGCTTGTGCCGATCTGCGAGACCCTGCCCGAGCTCAAGCCGTTCGACGTCTCGACCTGGTTCGGCATGTTCCTGCCGGCCGGCACGCCGCGGCCGATCGTCGATTCACTGAACGCCCAGATGAAGACCTGGCTCAACGACGCCCGGACCCAGGAGCGCTTCAAGTCCATGGCGGGCTTCCCCGCCTACGGCACGCCCGAGCAGTTCGACGCCTTCGTCAATGCGCAGATCGCGCTGTGGAAGGGCGTGATCGACAAGGAAGGGCTGAGGCTCGACGTCAACTGAGTTGCGAATCCTCGAACTTTGCCGGCGAGCCCCAGTTCTATCGCCATCTCATGTGTACTTTCTGACGTCGTCGATCACCTTGCCGTCGTTGGGCAGGCTGCCGGGCTTGGCGAACTCGACCTTGCCGCCCACCTTGCACACGGTGCGGATGGTGCCTTCCATCGCCTTCTCGAGGTCGGTCGAGGGCTGCGCCGCCTCGACCTTCAGCGTCATCACATCGGCCTGGTTGACCCAGTCGATGACCAGCCGCAGGCGGCCCAGGCCCGGATGCTTCTTCGCGATCTCGGCGATCTGCTCGGGATCGACGAACATGCCGCGCACCTTGGTGCGCTGGTCGGCGCGGCCCATCCAGCCTTTTATGCGCATGTTGGTGCGCCCGCATGGGCTGGTGCCGGACAGCACCGCTGACATGTCGCCAGTGCCGAAGCGGATCAGCGGATAGGCGCGGTTGAAGGTCGTGACCACGACCTCGCCGACATCGCCCTCGGGCACCGGATCGCCGGTGCCCGGCTGCACGATCTCGACGATCACGCCCTCGTCGACGATCATGCCTTCGAGCGACTCCGATTCGTAGGCGATGGTGCCGAGATCGGCCGTGCCGTAGCTCTGCAGGCAGGTCATGCCCTTGTCGATGAACATCTGGCGCAGGCTGGGCGGCAGCGCCTCGGCGCCGACGAGCGCCTTCCTGATCGAGGAAATGTCCTTGCCGAGCTCGGCGCCCTTTTCGATCAGGATCTTCAGGAACGAGGGCGTGCCGACATAGCCGGCGGGCCTGATCGCGGCGATGGCGTCGAGCTGCAGCTCGGTGTTGCCGACGCCGCCCGGCACGACGGCGCAGCCGAGCGCCCGCAGCGCCGATTCCATCATGATGCCGGCGGGCGTCAGGTGATATGAAAACGTGTTGTAGACGACGTCGCCGGGACGGAAGCCGCCGGCATGCATGGCGCGCGCGCCGCGGAAATAGTCGGGCTCGTCGGTGTCGATCTCGAAGATCGGGCCGGGCGACATGAAGACGTGGCGCACCTTGCTCATCGGCACGGTGATCAACCCGCCCATCGGCGGCTGCTTCTTCTGCACCTCGCCCAGCATCGCCTTGCGCAGCACCGGCAATTTGGCGAGCGCCGCGCGTGAGGTGACCGCGGCCGGGTCGACGTCCTTCAGCCACGCAGCGAAGAACGGGGCGTTTTCCTTGGCGTTGGCGACTTGCTGCGGCAGGGCCTGCATCAGCGCCTTCTCGCGTTCAGCGGGCGAACGGGTCTCCAGCGTGTCGTAGTGTTTCGACATTGGGTGTTTCCTCGGGATTTGGAGGCA
>JABCYT010000427.1 GCA_013290035.1 Alphaproteobacteria bacterium | reverse complement strand
TACAAGGCGTGCAGTCCAAGGATACGATCTCGCATTCCGGCTAATTTCCCGGTTTCTACCGAGGGTTAGCGCGCATCCAGAGCGGCGCATGCAGTGTGCATATTGTCACCCACGGCACACGACATGAAAAGAATCCCCGTCTCCGGTCAGACTCCTTCCGATCATCCTTGTACTGCTCCGGAAAGTACGTCTAGCATCCCGGCACGGGCGAGCAGGCGGCTGCAGCTCGCTGGGAGTCTCACCAACAGGGGATAAATCATGATGCGTCTTTCTTTGTCAGCTTTGGCGGCATCGGCCGCATTGTTTGGCGCCTCGTTCGCGGTCTCGTCGGCGATCGCCCAGACGCCGCCGGCGGCAGCGCCCGCGCAGCAGATGACCTCGGACGGCAAGCCCTGCGGTCCGGTCGCCTATTCGGCCGCTGAGCAGAAATACGTCGGCATTCCCTGCAATGCGGCGCCAACGCAGACCTCGGACGGCAAGCCCTGCGGCCCGGTCGCCTATTCGGCCGCTGAGCAGAAATACGTCGGCATTCCCTGCAATGCGCCGGCCCAGCAGACCTCGGACGGCAAGCCCTGCGGCCCGGTCGCCTACTCGGCCGCGGAACAGAAATACGTCGGCGTCCCCTGCCCGACCAAGTAGTTCGGGAGGGTGAGTCGCGACGGACTCGGGTGACGCTTCTCGCCTGACGCCCGTCCGCCGGTTTCCGGATGATCGAAAGGACCAAGAGATCGGGCGCCGCGAGCCATCGCGGCGCCCGAACTTTTTCAGCCTACCGGACGCCTAGAGGACCTTGCCGCCTTGGGCCGCGCAGCTCGCGACGTCGCTGGTCTCGGTCCAGCCCTGGCCCTTGCAAGCGTTCTGGCCCTTGCAGGACGACGAGCCCATCTTGCAGGCGCTCTGGCCCTTGCACGCATTGACGCCGCTGCACTTCACGCCATCGGCGTGCGCGGCGGTGGCGAACGAGCCGGCGGCGAAGATCGCGGCGGCCGTGGCGATGACGGTACGCTTGGTCATGGTGAGTCGCTCCCTCATGTCGGCGCAACGGCGACACGCCGGTGCGGCAGGATGCAGCCTGCATTCCACCTACGTGCATTGCCAAGACACCGATCAGTTCCGCGCGGTCACGCTTTGGTGAGAAAGGCGCAGACCTGACGCGCACATGAAGAGGGCGCCGCGATCCGCTGCGATTCGCCGCGATTCGCTGCGATCACTCGCAGCCACTCGCAGCCACTCGCAGCGGCTCGCAGCGCCCGTCTTGGCGCTTCGATGGGTCGCGCGACGACTACTGCGCGACGACCTTGCCGCCCTGCGCGGTGCAGCTCACGCCATCCGTCGTCTCGGTCCAGCCCTGGCCCTTGCAGGCGTTCTGGCCCTTGCAGGACGACGAAGCGGTCTTGCAGGCGCTCGTGCCCTTGCACGAGTTGGCGCCGCTGCATTTCACGCCGGCCTGGGCCGCCGTGGCGAAGCTGCCGGCGGCGAAGATCGCGGTTGCCGTGGCGATGAGGATCTTTCTCGTCATTACTCACTCTCCCTAGTGGTTCCCAAGTGGCGGCACGTGTCACCACACAGGCGAACCATGACTCCTGACTCATTCGTCGTGAAGTAGCGCTTGGTGACGAAGCGTGAACTTTCGATCACCCCTGCGTGAAGCGGGCCGGCGAAAGAGCCGCCTCGCTCACGCCCAGGCCAGCGATATCGCCCGGCATGCCCCGGCCCAGCGCCAGGCTCGCCGCGAGCCGCCCTGCGGACTCGCCCGTCTGGATGCCGTAGCCGCCTTGGCCGGCCAACCAGAACAAGCCCTCGACCGCGGGGTCGTAGCCCACGACCAGGTTCTTGTCGGCGACGAAGCTCCTGAGGCCCGCCCACTTGTTCTTGATGCGCCGGATTTTCAGCGTCGTCGCCGTCTCGATGCGCTCGACGGCGATGGCGATGTCGATCTCCTCCGGCTGGGCGTCGCAGGGCGGCGACGGCGTCTCGTCGGCGGGCGATCCCAGGAACTGGCCGACCTCGGGCTTGATGTACCAGGTCTCGTCGAAGTCGATCGCCATCGGCATGTGCACGAGGTCGACACCAACGGGCGCGTCGAAAGTGAAGGCGGTGCGCCGCTTCGGGACGAGGCCGACCGGTGCCGCGCCGGCCAGTCCTGCCAAAACATCCGCCCATGCCCCCGAGGCGTTGATGATGTTGGCGGCAGCGACGCTCTCGCCGTCGCGCAGGCCGATATTCCATGTGCCGTTCCAGCGCTCCAGCGTCACGACCTCGGCGTCGAGCCGCAACACGGTGCCGGCGGCCCGCGCGCCCTTGAGAAAGCCGCCATGGATCGCCGCCACGTCCATGTCCTCGGCCTCCTCGAAGATCGCGCCGCCCGCGGCGGCCTCGGGCCGCAGCAGTGGCTGGCGACGCATGGTCTCGGCGGGGTCGAGCCAGCGCACGCTCGGTACCAGGCGGGCATACTCCGCCGCGGCCTTTTGCATGTCGGCCTGTTGCTCGGCGCGGCCGGCAATCAGCGCGCCGCGCGGCGTGAGCAGGGGATGGTCGGCGAAATCCTGGGGCGGCTTGCGATAAAAGCGACCCGACGACACGGTAATGGCGCGGATCTCCGCGCTGCCGTAGGTCTCCGAGTGCAGCGCCGCCGAGCGGCCGGTCGTGTGATAGGCCGCGACATGCTCGCGCTCCAGCACGATCACCCTTGCCTGGGGCGCGAGATGGTAGGCGGCGGAAACCCCGGCGATGCCGGCGCCGACGATGGCGAAATCGAAATCCTGCATGGCCGGCACATTGCAAGGTCATCCGGCGGCCTGCAATAGTCGAGGCCGCCATGAACATCGCCCACCTGCTGCTGGGATCGGCCCGGGAATTCCGCGACCTGCCGGCGCTCGCCCGCGGGACGGCAACCCATCTCACCTATCGCGAGCTGTGGCGCAAGGTCTCGGTGATGAGCATGCATTTGCGCGGACGCTTCGGCCTGGCGCGCGGCGATCGGGTCGCCTTCGCCATGTCCAACGGCGTCGAGGCGATCGAGGTGATGTACGCGATCTGGCATGCCGGCCTCTGCGCCGTGCCGATGAACGCCAAGCTGCACGCCAGGGAATTCGCCTTCATCCTGGAGAACTCGGGCGCCAGACTCTGCTTCGTGACGCCCGATCTCGCCTTGACCATCGCCGAGGCGGCGAAGCAGGCGCCCGACCTGAAGGAGATCGTCGACGTCACGACGCGGTCCTACACCTTCATGGAGGTCGGCGATCCCATCGCCCTGAGCGAAGCGGAGCCGACCGATCTGGCGTGGCTGTTCTACACCTCCGGCACCACCGGCCGGCCCAAGGGCGCCATGCTCACGCATCGCAATCTTCTGGCGATGACGCTCAACTACTTCGCCGACGTCGACCGGCCGCCGCCCGGCGGCTCGATCGTGCATGCCGCTCCCATCAGCCACGGCTCGGGCCTGTGGAACTTCGCCCTGCTGGCGCGCGGCTCGGTGCAGGTCTTCCCCGAGAGTGGCAAGTACGAGGTGCCGGAGACGGTCGAGCTGATGAACCGCTGGCCCGACTGCAGCATCTTCCTGGCGCCCACCATGGTGAAGCGCCTGATCGAGCATGGCAGCGTGTCGGAGCTGAAGTCCGAGGCCTTGCGTCTGATCACCTATGGCGGCGCGCCGATGTATGTCAGCGACCTCAAGCACGCCCTCGATCTTCTGGGCAACAAGCTGGTGCAGATCTACGGCCAGGGCGAAAGCCCGATGACCATCACCCATCTCAGCCGCGAGATGCATGCCGATCGCAAGCATCCGCGCTGGGAGCAGCGGCTGGCGTCGGCCGGCCGCCCCGACTCCTGCGTGGCAGTGCGCGTGGTCGACGAGGCGGGGCGTTCGCTTGGCGTGGACGAAGTCGGTGAGATCATCGTCAAGGGCGACACGGTGATGGCGGGCTACTGGAACAATGCGGAGGCCACGGCGAAGTCGCTGCGCGACGGCTGGCTGTGGACCGGCGATGTCGGCGCCTTCGACGAGGAAGGGCTGCTGACCTTGAAGGACCGCTCCAAGGACATGATCATCTCGGGCGGCTCCAACATCTATCCGCGCGAGATCGAGGATGTGCTGAACCTCCACCCCGCCGTCGCCGAATGCTCGGTGGTGGGCCGCCCGCATCCCGAATGGGGCGAGGAGGTCGTGGCCTTCGTGGTGGCGCGCGACGGCAGGGCGCTGGCGCCGGCCGAGCTCGACCGGCTTTGCCTCGACAACATCGCGCGCTTCAAGCGGCCCAAGGACTACAAGTTCGTCGAGGCGCTGCCCAAGAACAACTACGGCAAGATTCTCAAGACGGAGCTGCGCAAGCTGCTCTAGTGTCTTCCGGACCGCGGGCCTCCGGCCCGCTCATGA
>JABCYT010000426.1 GCA_013290035.1 Alphaproteobacteria bacterium | reverse complement strand
ACGTCATTGCCTCGGTGAAGCGGCTGATGGGCCGCGGCGCCGCCGACCTGCACGCCGTGGCGGGCGTGCTGCCCTATGAGATCGAGCCGGGCACCGGCCAGACCGACATGGTGAAGCTGCGCATCGCCGGCAAGGCGCGCTCGCCGGTCGAGATCTCGGCCGAGATCCTGAAGGCGTTGCGCGCGCGGGCCGAATCGGCTCTCGAGAAACCGGTCGAGCGTGCCGTCATCACCGTGCCGGCCTATTTCGACGATGCCGCGCGCACCGCCACGCGCGACGCTGCGCGGGTCGCCGGCCTCGAAGTGCTGCGCCTGGTCAACGAGCCGACGGCGGCGGCGCTCGCCTACGGCTTGGACAAGGGCTCCGAGGGCCTCTACGCCGTCTACGACTTGGGCGGCGGCACGTTCGACTTCTCCCTGCTGCGCCTGGAGAAGGGCGTGTTCCAGGTGCTGGCGACCGGCGGCGACAGCGCGCTGGGCGGCGACGATTTCGACCGCGCCATCGCCGAGCGCATGCTGGGCGAGCGCAAGAAGGACGGCCTCGGCGACCGGGTCGACGAGGCCGCGGTGAAGACCGCGCTGGCGCTCGGCCGCCAGATGAAGGAGCAGCTCTCCGATCGCGAGCAGACGTCGGGCCGCCTCGAGATCGCGGGCGTGCCGTCGTTCCATGCACTCTCCCGCGCCGAGTTCGAGGCGATGATCGGAGGCTACATCGCCCGCACGCTCGACATCGCGCGCAATGTGCTGGTCGATGCCGATATCAAGCCGGCCGACGTGCAGGGCGTGGTGCTGGTCGGCGGCTCGACGCGCGTGCCGCTGGCGCGCGCCGGGGTCGCCGGCATGATCGGCAAGCCCGCGCTCACCGACATCGATCCCGACGAGGTCGTGGCGCTGGGCGCGGCGCTGCAGGCCGAGGCGCTGACCGGCGGCAGCGACACGCTGTTGCTCGACGTCACGCCGCTGTCGCTCGGGCTCGAGACCATGGGCGGCATCGTCGAGAAGGTCGTGCCGCGCAACACGCCGATCCCCGTCCAGCTCGCGCAGGATTTCACCACCTACCAGGATGGCCAGACGGCCATGGCGATCCATGTCGTGCAGGGCGAGCGCGAGATGGTCGCCGACTGCCGCAGCCTCGCGCGCTTCGAGCTTTCCGGCATTCCGCCGATGACGGCGGGCGCCGCGCGCATCCGCGTCGGCTTCGCCGTCGACGCCGATGGGCTCCTCACTGTGTCGGCCGAGGAGCGCACCACCGGCGTGGCGCAGCGCATCGAGGTCAAGCCGTCCTATGGCCTCAGCCACGACGACATGGCCGACATGCTCTACGACAGCCTGGAGAATGCCGAGGCCGACATGACGCGGCGCCTGCTCACCGAGGCCCGGGTCGAAGCCAGGCGCAGCCTGCTGGCGCTCGAGGCGGCGCTCGCCAAGGATGGCACCTTGCTTAGCGCCGAGGAGCGCGCGGCAATCGATGCCGAGCGCGCGCGTGTCGAGGGCGCGATGGCCGGCGACAGTCGCGACGAGATCAATGCCGCGGCCGAGGCGCTGGAGACGCTGAGCAAGCCGTTCGCTGAGCGGCGCATGGATCGCGGCATCCGCGAAGCGCTGTCGGGTTTGTCGGTCAAGGAATTGGAAACCCGGGTGGGCGAGTGACGAGGTTGTTCTGAATGCCGAAGATGACGTTCATTCTGAAAGATGGGTCGCGCAAGGAGGTGGACGCGCCGCTGGGCCTTTCCGTGCTCGAGATCGCCCATCGCAACCATGTCGACATCGAGGGCGCCTGCGAGGGCTCGCTGGCCTGCTCGACCTGTCATGTCGTCGTCGAAAAGGACTGGTTCGACAAGCTGGCGCCGGCCAGCGAGGACGAGGAGGACATGCTCGATCTGGCATTCGGCCTGACCCATACTTCGCGGCTAGGCTGCCAGATCCGCATGAGCGAGGCGCTCGACGGGCTGGTCGTCAAGCTGCCGGCGGCGACCCGCAACATGATGGTCGACAAATAGGAGAGGGCGATGGCGCGCAAGCTCCGGTGGACGGACGTTCACGATATCGCGATTGAGCTCGAGGAGCGTCACCCCGAGGTCGACAACGTCAACCTGCGCTTCACCGACCTGCATCGCTGGGTGTTGGAATTGCCCGATTTCGAGGACGAGCCCGGTCGCTCCAACGAGAAGATCCTGGAGGCGATACAAGCCGCCTGGATCGAAGAGCGCGACTAGCCGGATGCCCCATTTTGGTCGAAAATGGACTCGTACATTGATACCTGGGAGGGTGTCATGAGGGGCTATTGGATCCGGTTATCGGTACTGCCGCTGCTGCTGGCGGCCGGCCTGACGGCGTGCGCCTCTAACGGCGTGCAGCCCGGCATTGTCAATACGTCGTCGGCGCCGCCTCCCGCGGGCGGGCAGGGTTATCCTGCGAACTATCCCGCCAACTACCCTGCAAATGGCCCGGTCCAGGCCAGCGCACCTGCCCAAGGCAGCAATCCTTACCCCGCGCCTGGCGTAACCGGCGATGCCGGGCGAGTCGTCTCGATCCGCGAAGTTGGACTGGCGGGTGCCGGCGGCGGCGGCAGTGGTATGGGCGGTAGTGGTCCTCTCCTGGGCGGCCTGTTGGGCGCGGGCGCCGGCGCCACGATCGGCGCCATCACCAGCCAGACGCTGGGCGGCGGCATCGTCGGCGCCGTGATCGGTCTGGTGGGCGGCGCCATCGCGGGCAGCATCGCCAGCGGCAATTACGGCTCCGGCGGCCCGGGCGGCGGTTACGGCGGCCGCGGCATCGAGGTCACGGTGCAGCGCGACGATGGCCAGCAGATCACCGTGGCCCAGCGCGACGATGGCGACATCCAGCTGGGCGACAGGGTGCAGGTCGTGCAGAACCGTCAGGGCGTAGCCCAGGTCGTGCGCGACACCTCGCGCAGCCCGGACTGACCGGTTACGTTTCATTCGACCGAGTGAAAAGAGGAACTCCGATGTTCGGCAAGTGGTTGCTCGGCCTTCTGTTGCCCCTGGCTTTGGCGGCCGGGCTCGGCGCCTGTGACAACTATAACAATTCGGTTCAGCCCGGTGTCGTTAACACTTCGGCGCAAGGCGGCTCTCGGGGTGAGACCGGGCGGGTGGTTTCCATCCGCGAGGTCCCGGTCCGCAACCGGAGCTCGGGCGTCAGCGACGGCACCCTGGTCGGCGGCGGCTTGGGCGCCGCGGGTGGCGCGGTCATCGGCGGCACCACCACCCACTCGGTGGGTGGCGCGGTCGTGGGCGGCCTGCTGGGCGCCGTGGCGGGCGGCATCGCCGGCACGGCGATCGACCAGAACTCGACCCGCCGCGGCATCGAAGTGACGGTCCAGAAGGACAACGGCCAGCAGGTCACGATCGCCCAGACCGACGACGGCGACGTCCAGATGGGCGACCGGGTGGCGATCGTCTATGACCGCAACGGCGTGGCCAAGGCCGTCCGCGATACCAGCGGCCGGCGGGATCAATAGCCGTCTGGCGAGCCTTCGCCGCGCGGCCTATATAGGCCGCGCCATGACCAGTAATTCCCTCGGGATCGACAAGGCGCCCGCCGACACCCGCGTTGTCGTCGCGATGTCGGGCGGCGTCGATTCGTCTGTTACGGCGGCGCTCCTGAAGGAGCAGGGCTACGACGTCGTGGGCGTGACCCTGCAGCTCTACGACCAGGGTGTCGCCGCGGGAAAGACCGGCGCCTGCTGCGCCGGCCAGGACATCGCCGATGCCCGCCAGGTCGCCGAGCGGCTCGCCATCCCGCACTACGTGCTCGACTACGAAAGCCGCTTTCGCGCCGAGGTGATGGACTCCTTCGCCGATTCCTATGCGCGCGGCGAGACGCCGGTGCCCTGCATCGCCTGCAACCGCACCGTGAAGTTCCGCGACCTGCTCAGGACAGCACGTGAGCTCGGCGCCGAGGCGCTGGCGACGGGCCACTACGTGCAGCGGGTGATGGGTGAGGCGGGCCCCGAGCTGCACCGCGGCGCCGACCCGGCGCGCGACCAGAGCTATTTCCTGTTCGGCACGACCCGGGACCAGCTCGACTTCCTGCGCTTTCCGCTCGGCCCCCTGCCCAAGAGCGAGACCCGCGCGCTCGCCCTGCGCTTCGAATTGCCCGTGGCCGACAAGCCCGACAGCCAGGATATCTGCTTCGTGCCCAACGGCGACTACGCCTCGGTGGTGCAGAAGCTCCGGCCCGAGGCGGTCGAGGCGGGCGATATCGTCGACAGGACGGGCCGGATCGTCGGCCGCCATGACGGCATCGTGCGCTTCACCGTGGGCCAGCGCCGCGGCCTGGCGCTGGGCGGCCGCGACGGCACCGACAACGATCCGCTCTATGTCGTGCGGCTGGAACCCGAGAGCCGCCGCGTGGTGGTCGGC
>JABCYT010000425.1 GCA_013290035.1 Alphaproteobacteria bacterium | reverse complement strand
AGGCGCCCAGAAGCATCGCCAGCGCCGAGACGACCGAAAGATTGGCAACGGTCCGTGCGTAGCGGAAACTGAACATGGCATTCCCCCGAAGAACAAGATCGTGGCCGCTCCCACCCGCAGCCAATCCTAAAACTGCTGTCGTAGCAATAACTACGCCGTCGGCTCGAACCGGGTTTCGCGACACAGCATCCTACACCGGCCTCAATAAGGCCTTAACCACCTTGCTTGACAGGAACTTCGCCAAGCCATATTTCGGGCGCGCAATTAGCACTCCGAGGGCGCGATTGCCAAAATGCGGTTCATGTTGGCGCCCTCCGGCGTCCGGTATAGCCGCATCGATCCGCCCTTGCCAGCACGACCAGATCTGTAAAGCGAGCCTGTAGAGGGAAACGTCATGGCTAAATCCAAATTCCGTCCGCTGCATGACCGTGTCGTGGTCAAGCGGATCGACGCCGAAGAGAAGACCAAGGGCGGCATCATCATTCCCGATACGGCCAAGGAAAAGCCGTCGCAGGGCGAGATCACCGCCGTCGGCCCCGGCGGCCGCGACGAGAGCGGCAAGCTGATCCCGATCGACCTCAAGGTCGGCGATCGCGTGCTGTTCGGCAAATGGTCGGGCACCGAGGTCAAGCTCGACGGCGAGGAACTCCTGATCATGAAGGAGTCCGACATCATGGGCGTGCTGGTTTAATTGCCCAATAACACGGCCGCCGCACGTTTGGTCGTGGGCCCGGTTGCTTTTCCCTTCTCCCCTTGTGGGAGAAGGTGGCGCGGACAAAGTCCGCGCCGGATGAGGGGTCTCTATCCGCGGAAACAAACCCCTCACCCGTCCGCGATGCTTCGCATCGCGTCCACCCTCTCCCACAAGGGGAGAGGGGAAGAGAAGCCCAGCAATGACGAGTTGAAAGCGGCGAGCGCACCAAATCCCACCATCCAGGAGTATCTCAAATGGCTGCCAAGGACGTAAAATTTGCCGGCGACGCGCGTGACCGCATGCTGCGCGGCGTCGATGTTCTCGCCAACGCCGTCAAGGTGACGCTCGGCCCCAAGGGCCGCAACGTCGTCATCGAGAAGAGCTTTGGCGCGCCGCGCATCACCAAGGACGGCGTCACCGTCGCCAAGGAGATCGAGCTCGACGACAAGTTCGAGAACATGGGCGCGCAGATGCTGCGCGAAGTCGCCTCCAAGACCAACGACACCGCGGGCGACGGCACCACCACGGCGACCGTGCTGGCGCAGGCGATCGTGCGCGAAGGCGGCAAATCGGTCGCCGCCGGCATGAACCCGATGGACCTCAAGCGCGGCATCGACATCGCGGTCCACGCCGTGGTCAAGGACCTGGAAAAGCGTGCCAAGCCTGTCGCGTCTTCCTCCGAAGTCGCCCAGGTCGGTACCATCTCGGCCAATGGCGACGCCGCGATCGGCAAGATGATCGCGCAGGCGATGCAGAAGGTCGGCAATGAGGGCGTGATCACGGTCGAGGAGAACAAGTCGCTCGAGACCGAGGTCGACATCGTCGAGGGCATGAAGTTCGACCGCGGCTATCTGTCGCCCTATTTCGTCACCAATGCCGAGAAGATGACGGCCGAGCTGGAAGACGTCTACGTTCTGCTGCACGAGAAGAAGCTCTCCGGCCTGCAGGCCATGCTGCCGGTGCTCGAAGCGGTGGTGCAGTCGGGCCGTCCGCTTCTGATCATCGCCGAGGACGTCGAGGGCGAGGCGCTGGCGACGCTGGTGGTCAACCGCCTGCGTGGCGGGCTGAAGGTCGCGGCTGTCAAGGCGCCCGGCTTCGGCGATCGCCGCAAGTCCATGCTGGAAGACATCGCAATCCTGACCGGCGGTCAGCTGATCTCTGATGAATTGGGCATGAAGCTCGAAAGCGTCACCGTGAACATGCTGGGACGCGCGGGCAAAGTGGTGATCGACAAGGAGAACACCACGGTGGTCAAAGGCGCCGGCAAGAAGAAGGACATCGAGGCCCGCGTCGCCCAGATCAAGGCTCAGATCGAGGAGACGACCTCGGACTACGACCGCGAAAAACTGCAGGAGCGCCTCGCCAAGCTCGCGGGCGGCGTCGCGGTGATCCGCGTCGGCGGCGCGACCGAGGTCGAGGTCAAGGAGAAGAAAGACCGCGTCGAGGACGCGCTCAATGCCACCCGTGCGGCGGTGCAGGAAGGCATCGTGCCCGGCGGCGGCGTGGCGCTCTTGCGCGCCAAGAAGGCGGTGGGGCGCATCCACAACGACAATCCGGACGTGCAGGCCGGCATCAACATCGTGCTGAAGGCGCTGGAAGCTCCGGTCCGCCAGATCGCGGAGAACGCCGGCGTCGAGGGTTCAATCGTGGTCGGCAAGATCCTCGAGGACAAGTCGGAAACCTTCGGCTTCGACGCCCAGACCGAGGAATATGTCGACATGGTCGCCAAGGGCATCATCGACCCCGCCAAGGTCGTGCGCACCGCGCTGCAGGACGCCTCCTCCGTGGCCGGCCTTCTGGTTACCACCGAAGCCATGGTCGCCGAAATGCCGAAGGAGCCGGCTCCCCCCTCGCCGGCCGGCGGCGGCATGGGTGGAATGGGCGGCATGGGGTTCTAAAACCCAATTGTTCCCGCAAAACAAATGCGAGAAGGCCGCCTCCGGGCGGCCTTCTTTTTGGCGGATGCCATATAGGTTTGCTACTTAGGGCGAAGAAGTCGATTCACCGTTCGAGGATATTCGCAATGCGCGCGCTTTTGTTTGTCGTGGCGGGTCTGTTCGCAGCCACGCCGGATTTCGCCCTCGCCCAGATCAAGCTGTCGACCAAACCCGATCCGAACGCGGTCGAAACCAGGTATTTCACGGCGATCGACGGATTGATGGATGGCAATGCCGATGTCATTTTGAAGGAAACGCGACAAGGCAAGACGGTCAACGCGGCGACCCTCGACCTCTGTTATCCCGCCGAGAAGAACTCCGATCGCAAGGACCGCTTTGTCGTCAATCTCGCGGTCAACGGCCAGACCATGACCGGCACGACCCAGAGCCTGATCGACAAGAAGCCGGTCACGGTCAAGCTCACGCGCAAGCAGACCGCCGACACTTTCGACTTCCGCGGCCAGATCACCATCGGCCAGACCCTGACCGAGGTCGCTTCAAGCGAAAATTCCGACATCAGTGAAAAGGAATTCCAGGACAGCCAGACCGTCGATGACGGCATCAACGCGACGCCGAAGGATTTCACCGAGGTCTCGCCGGAATCGGTCGGCGTGCGCATCAAGCTCGACGCGGCTACCGACTTTTTGAAAAGCCTGAAGGGCCAGGACGTCGAGGTTGCGCTCAACAGCCTCACCGTGACCTGCGATGCGCTGCGGTCCGGCCAGCAGACCCTCAACCTGTCGGTTGATCCCGACCGCGCCGCCGCGCTGATTGCCAAGGCAAAGGCCGTGCCGGGCGTGGTCGCCGCCGGATGGACCACGGGTCTGGTCGAGATGGATCGCGCCATTCGCTTTCCCGCCGCCGATTACAGCGACGGCGGCAAGATCAACCGCGACAAGCTGGTTGCCACCGTTTCCGGCGTGCTGTCGAAGACACTATCGGCCAAGCTCGCCAGTTCGAGCTGGAGCCCGACCAGCGGCAGGCTGACGCTGGTCTTCAAGCGGCCGAGCCAGGTCTACCCCGCGCTCGATCTGACCGATGCCATCGAGGTCGACGGCATGGTGTCATCCGACAAGCCCGGCGGCACCGACCACCTGATGCTCTGGATCGGCAATCCCTCCACCACCACCAGCGATGAAGGATCGGGCGCCAAGCTCAATTTGACAGATAACACGCCCGGCGATGATGAAGGCGCCGACACCCGTGACGATTCCGGCTCGATCGACGCGCTGATCAAGGAATTGAAGGGCCAGCGCTTTGACGCCGACAAGTCGATCTGGAAATAGCGCACCTTCTCTCCCTCTCCCCGCGAAGAGCTGGAGAGGGAGGAAAGCCTAATTCGTGTTCAGGCGGAACCTGAGCGTCCTGGTGCCGACGAAGGTGACGGCATCGCCCTGCCGCCGCCAGGTGGTGGCTTCCGTCAGCGCCGCGAGCAGCTCATCGTCGGCCTGCGCCCTGGCCGGTGGACAGGGCCGGTCTTCCATCTCACCCGCGACAAAGATCACGGTATTGCCGGCGATCGAAAACTGGCCCTTGCCGCCCTTGCACCAGAGTTCGAGTACGACCTCGCCATTGTCGCCGATGTCGAGGTCCGGCACCCGCTTCGATCCCGGCTGCGGCAGCGCGTCCAGCGTCATTTCCATGCCGAAGGGAAAGCCGGTTTCGGCCTGCGCCCGCGCGGCCATCGATGTCGATGCGAGCAGGATCAACGCAAGACTGGCGGGCCGCAAAGCGAAATTGACTGAACGCATCAAACCCCCTCGA
>JABCYT010000424.1 GCA_013290035.1 Alphaproteobacteria bacterium | reverse complement strand
CCTTGGGGGAGAGGCTGGGTGAGGGGGTGATGCGGGAGACAGCCTTCGGTTACCCCCTCACCTAACCTCCCCCCCAAGGGGGAGGAATATGAAGGGCGTGGATCGGCCGCCTGTGTGTGCGTGTGTTGCTTGCGGAGGTAGTTGATGGACGCGTTCGACGACACCAGCCTCGCCTTGATGAAATTCGGTGTCGGCCAGCCGGTGCCGCGCAAGGAAGACCCGACGCTGTTGCGCGGGCAGGGGCGCTACACCGATGACATCAATCTGCCCGGCCAGGCCTATGCCGTGATGGTGCGCAGTCGAATCGCGCACGGCGTCCTGAAAGGCATCGATGCCCAGGCGGCGTCGGCCCTGCCGGGCGTGCTGGCGATCCTGACCCATGCCGATCTCGATGCGGCAGGCTTCGGGCCGCTCAAATGCCCGATGAACATCCCACAGCGCGACGGCTCGCCGATGAAGACGCCGCCTCGGCCGTCTCTCGCCAAGGGCAAGGTGCGCTTCGTCGGCGAAGCGGTGGCCTGCGTCGTGGCCGAGACGGCGGTGCAGGCCAAGGACGCCGCCGAGGCCGTCGAGCTCGACATCGAGGAGCTGCCCGCGGTCACCTCGCCGGCCGCGGCGCTGAAAGAGGGCGCGCCGCAGCTCCATGCCGAGGCGCCGGGCAACCTGGCGCTCGACTTCCACTACGGCGACGCCGAAGCGGTGAAGAAGGCCTTCGCCGAGGCCGCCCACGTCACCCGGCTCGAGATCGTCTCCAACCGCATCATCGTCAATCCCATGGAGCCGCGTTCGGCGATCGGCGCCTACGATTCCAAGACCGGGCGCTTTACCTTGCGGGTCGGCTGCCAGGGCGTGATGGGCATGCGCGGCGGCCTGGCCCGGGACGTGCTCGGGCTGCCGCCCGACAGGGTGCGCGTGCTGACCGGCAATGTCGGCGGCTCGTTCGGCATGAAGTCGCAGGTCTATCCCGAGTACGGCCCGCTCTTGCTGGCGAGCAAGACCCTCGGCCGGCCGGTGAAATGGACCGACGAGCGCTCCGAGAGCTTTTTGAGCGACCATCACGGCCGCGATCACCAGCGCGTGGCCAAGCTGGCGCTCGACAAGGACGGCAAGTTCCTGGCCGTGCGGCTCACCGGCACCGGCAACGCCGGCGCCTACATCTATCCGCCGATGCCGGCGACCACCAACGCGGTGAAGAACGTCATCGACGTCTACCGCACGCCGGCGATGGAGGTGAACTCCAAGGTCGTGTTCACCAACACCACGCCGATCGGCGCCTATCGCGGCGCCGGCCGGCCCGAGGGCAACTATTACATGGAGCGCCTGATCGACACGGCGGCGCGCGAGATGGGCATCGACCGGGTCGAGCTGCGGCGGCGCAACCACATCGCGCCCGGGCAGATGCCCTACAAGGCGCCGTCGGGCATGAACTACGATTCGGGCGAGTTCACCACCGTGCTCGACAAGGCGCTTTTGGCCGCCGACTGGCAGGGCTTCGACAAGCGCAGGAAAGAGAGCGCGGCCCGCAACAAGCTGCGCGGCCGCGGCATCGGCTCCTATCTCGAGGTGACGGGACCGCCGGCCAAGGAGTATGGCGGCATCCGCTTCGAGGCAGACGGCAAGATCACCATGCTGAGCGGCACGCTCGATTACGGGCAAGGCCACGCCACGCCCTTCGCCCAGGTGCTGAGCGACAAGCTCGGCATCCCGTTCGAGCGCTTCCAGTTGCTGCAGGGCGATTCCGACCAGCTCAAGGTGGGCGGCGGCACAGGCGGCTCGAAGTCGGCGCTGGTCGCCAGCCAGGCCTTCCTCGAGGCCGGCGACAAGCTGATCGAGCAGGGCAAGCAGATCGCGGCCCATGTGCTGGAGGCTTCGGCCGTCGACATCGAGTTCGCGCGCGGCCGCTTCACCATCGCCGGCACCGACCGCGGCGTCAGCATCCTCGAGCTCGCCGACAAGCTGCGCTCGGGCCTCAGCCTGCCGGCCGACGTGCCGCCGTCGCTCGACGTCAGCCACATCTCCGACAATCCACCCTTCTCGTTCCCCAATGGCTGCCATGTCGCCGAGGTCGAGATCGATCGCGACACCGGGCAGATCGAGGTGGTGCGCTATTTCATGGTCAACGACTTCGGCACGGTCATCAATCCGATGCTGACCGCGGGCCAGGCGCATGGCGGCGTCATCCAGGGCATCGGCCAGGCGCTGATGGAGCGCACCGTCTACGATCCGCAGGGCCAGCCGGTCACCGGCTCCTACATGGACTACGCCCTGCCGCGCGCCTCGGACGCGCCGGACTTCTCGATCGAGAACCATTCCGTGCCGTGCAAGACCAACCTCCTGGGCGTCAAGGGCTGCGGCGAGGCGGGCTGCGCCGGCGCGCTGCCCTCGGTGATGAACGCCGTGGTCGACGCCTTGAGCGAGGTCGGCGTCACCCACATCGACATGCCGGTGACGCCGGAGAAGGTGTGGCGGGTGTTGAACGGCTCGTAGCTGGGGGCGCGCGACTCTAGTCGCGCGTCTTTGTCGATATCAGCGAAGATCGCGCCACTGGAGTGGCGCGCCCCCAGCTTACGCCGGCAGCTCGTAACCGATCTTCGATTCGATCTCGATGGTCTTCTTCACCGCGGGCCGCGCCATCATGCGCGTGTAGTGGGCCTCGATGTTGGGGAATTCGCCGGGCGCGGGATTGAGCGAATTGCGGAAGCGCCAGTAGAGCCGGAACAGGTGGATGTCGGCGATCGAGTAGCGGCCGCCCACGGCCCAGTCGTTCTTGCCCAGCCGTTTGTCGGCCAGCGCATAGATCATGCGGGCATGCTCCAGCCCCTGGCGCCGCGCCGGATGGATCGAGGAGGCGATGAACGACATCCAGGAAACGACTTGCGCCTCGGCCTCGATGTCGCCGTCCGGCAGCAGGCCGGCGGCGGGGAAGCGCTTGGCGAGATAGAACAGGATGCCCGCTACTTCGGTCAGCACCCGGCCGTCGATCAGCATCGTCGGCACCTTGCCTTCGGGATTGATGGCCAGAAAGGCGGGCTGGCGCATATCCTTCTTCTTGAACGACATCGGCTTGCCCTCGAACGGCGCCCCGACCTCATGCAGGGCGATATGCGGCGCCATCGAGCTGGCTCCGGGGGCAAAATACAAAGTGAGCATTGCGGTCCTCCCTCGGGATGATCATGAATCAACCATCTGGCCAAAAGATACCCTCGATTCTGCGGGATTCCTTGGCTTGCGGCGGTGAATCGGTCGATCCCCCATCGCCATCGTCCATGGCATGGGACTTGCGTCGATTTTCACCTAGTCCGCGTTTCAGTGGAGGGCGAGGCGTGGCGCACCAGAAGCAACGTCGGATGATGCATCTCGGGGCCTTCGTGCACGAGACCGGTCAGCATGTCGCCGCCTGGCGCCATCCCAAGGCGCATGCCCATTCGGGCGTGAGCTTTGCGCAGGCCGTCGAGGTGGCGCAGACCGCCGAGCGCGGCAAGTTCGACCTCCTCTTCCTGGCCGACAGCGCTTCGGCCAATCTTTCGGCCAATCCCGCCGCGCGCGGTCGCATGGGCAAGGTCGTGCGATTCGAGCCCATGACCATCCTGTCGGCGCTGGCCGCCGTGACCAGGAATCTCGGCCTCGTCGCCACGTCGACCACGACATTCAACGAGCCATACACGCTCGCCCGCCAGTTCGCCTCGCTCGACCAGATCAGCGGCGGGCGCGCCGGCTGGAACCTCGTCACCTCCAACAACGAAGGCGATGCGCTCAACTACAGCCGCGAGGAGCACCTGTCGCATTCCGATCGCTACGAGCGGGCGATCGAGTTCGCCGAGGTCGTGAACGGCCTGTGGGACAGCTGGGACGAAGACGCCTTCGTTCGCGACAAGGAAGCGGGCGTCTTCTTCGATCCGTCGAAGGTCCATGTGCTGAACCACAAGGGCAAGCATTTCCAGGTGCGCGGCCCGCTCAATGTCGCGCGCTCGCCGCAGGGCCGGCCGGTGCTGGTCCAGGCCGGCGCGTCGGGCACCGGCCGCGATGTCGCCGCGCGGCTCGCCGAACTGGCCTTCACCGCGCAGACCACTTTCGAGCAGGCCAGGGAATTCTATGCCGATGTCATGGCGCGTCTGCCGAAGTTCGGCCGCACGCCCGATCAGATGAAGGTGATGCCGGGCTTCTATCCCGTGGTCGCGCCGACGGAATCCGAGGCCAAGGAGAAGTTCGACTACCTTCAATCGCTGATCCAGCCCAGCGTCGGCCTTTCGATCCTCGAGCATACGATCGGCGTGCGCGGCCTCGACAAGTTCCCCCTCGATGGGCCGGTGCCGGAAATGGCCGACACCAACGGCCCGCTCAGCCGTCAGCACCTGCTGCTGGAAGCGGCGCGACGCGACAAGCTCACGCTGTGGGAACTCTGC
>JABCYT010000423.1 GCA_013290035.1 Alphaproteobacteria bacterium | reverse complement strand
GAAACGCTCGCGCAGCGCCCTGGCGAGCGGCGCGGGATAGGGCGTCGTCCGGCGCTGCAGGGTAGCGAGCGCGCCCTCCGGATCGTGCAGGATTTGGGCGCAGGCCGCCTCGCCCATGTAGATGGTCGGGAGGAAGGCGTGCGGATGGCCGGGCTGATAGAAGCGATCGACCTTGCCGGCATGGGCCTCGTCGATCGCGGCCGCCACGCGATCGAGGTCGCGATAAAGCAGGTCGACATGCACGCCGCCCACCAGGAGCCAGCCGCCACCGTCGATCCACGGCCCCCAACCGCCGATCGGTGTCACCGATGCTTCCGCGCCGCGATCGTCCAGCGCTGCCGCCACCTGGCCCAAGGCGGCAACGTCGATCGGTCGGTTGGCGCGATAGTAGAGGCCAACATCGTAGTCGGACGTAGCCACCGCCGTGCCGCGGGCGCGCGAGCCGCCCAGCGCAATCGCCTCGACGCCGGGCACGCCAGACAAGGCCACGACAAGGCGGCGCAGCAGGGCTTCGTCGTTTGCATCGGTCATGGCTCACTTTAACCCCGATGGCGCTGGAAAACGCAGCGCACCGCGACCAACATGGCGGCAACGGAGGAAACCGGATGTTCGACCTGGTGATCAAGGACGCGGAAATCTACGACGGCGCCGGCAATGCACCCGTGCGCGGCGATCTCGGCGTGACGAACGGCAAGATCGAAGCGGTCGGCGGCAAGGTGGGTGCGGCCAAGTCGACAGTGAAGGCCGACGGGCTGGCGCTGGCGCCCGGGATCATCGACGGCCACACGCATTACGACGCGCAGATCACCTGGGATCCCTTCGTCGATCCCTCGCCCGCGCTCGGCGTCACGACGGCGGTGATGGGCAATTGCGGCTTCACTATCGCGCCCTGCAAGCCCGCCGACCGCGACCTTACGATGCGCCACCTCACCCACGTCGAGGGCATGTCGCTCGACGCGCTGCGCGCCGGCATCCGCTGGGGCTTCGAGAGCTTTCCGCAGTATCTCGACATGCTGCAGGGCCAGGGCGTCGGCCCCAACGTCGCCTGCTTTGCCGGCCACTCGGCCATTCGCACCTTCGTGATGGGCGCGGAGGCCACGGAACGCACGGCGACCGACGAGGAGATCAGCCAGATGACGGCTCAGGTGCGCGAGGCCATGGCGGCGGGCGCCGTAGGCTTCGCCTCCTCAACGGCCGAGGCGCATAACGGCGAGGGCGGCACGCCCATGCCCTCGCGCCTGGCCGACGACCGCGAGCTGCGCGCCCTGGTGAAGGCGATGGCCGAGAGCGGCAGCGGCGTCTACATGCTGACCAAAGGCAGCAAGACCTCGATCCCCTACCTCGAGGAGCTGGCCGTCGAGGCCAAGCGCCCTGTCGTGATCGCGGCCCTCTTCCATTCCAACACCAACCCGACGGCGGCCTTCAAGACGCTCGACCAGGTGAACGCCGCCCGCGCGCGCGGCCATCAGCTGGTGGCCCAGACCTCGTGCTGTCCGCTCAGCATGGATTTCACCTTCAAGAGCCCGTACCTGTTCGAGAGCATGCAGTCGTGGAAGCCGGCCATGGCGGCGCATGGCGAGGAAGCGCTGAAAAAGGTCTATCGCGATCCGTCCTGGCGCGACGCCGTGCGCCGGGAGCTCGAGGCCGCGCGCGGCCGCATGGTGTTCAACGGCGAATGGGACAAGCTGTTCGTGGTCGAAACGGCCAAGGCCGAGAACCAGGCCATGGAAGGATCGACCCTGGCCGAGTTGGCCAAAAAGGCGGGCAAGGAGCCGCTCGACTTCATCCTCGACTTCGCCCTGTCGGAGAACCTCGACACAGCGTTCGTGGCCCAGCTCCTGCACAATGACGAGAAGGCCGTCGGCAGGATCCTGGCCGATCCCAACACCCACATCTCCTTGAGCGACGCCGGCGCACACCTCACCTTCTTCTGCGATGCCGGCTTCGGTCTGCACTTGATGGGCCACTGGAGCCGCGAACTCGGCGTGCTCGACCTGCCGCAGGCCGTGCATCGCCTGACCGGCCAGCCGGCCAAGCTTTTCGGCATCGGAAATCGCGGGTTCCTGCGCGAAGGCTATGCCGCCGACCTGATGCTGTTCGATCCCAAGACGGTGGCGCGCGGCGCCAAACGGCGGGCGCACGATCTGCCGGCCGGCGCGGCGCGACTCACCACCTCGGCGGTCGGCCTGCACGGCGTGTGGATCAACGGCACCCGCGTGACCGACCACAAGGGCTTCTGCGCCGACAAGACGGCGCGGCCGGGCGCGGTGCTCAGGCGGTTCGCGAGCTAAGATCCCCGGCCCGCGGCACCGCCGGGGCGTCACCGGGCGCGACAGGGAGCGGCGCGACCTGGAGCGGGACGGTCATGATCTCGCCCTCACTGATGCCCATCAGGTCGGCGATCACCGTCTTCCACTCGTCGGTCGTTGTCGTGTTCCCAAGCACCCATACCGTGCGTTTGCCGCCCAAATCTCCCAGGGGCGCCGGCCCGTGACTCGTCTTCAGCGCCGCCGCGAACTCCACAGGACGAATGGCGGAAATGGCGGGCACCGTTCCCGTCGGCAGGCCGCCATCGACATCGTCGACGATCAGCAGATCGCATTCGGCCAGCGGCCACAGGACACGGCCGTCGTCGTAGTCCATTTCCGAGGCGACGGCCTTCGTGTCGTCCCGCGGCCCGGTCTTGAGCTCCATCAACTTCGCCGCCGACAGATAGCGGCCGATGCCGAGGGCGAAGGCGAATTCGGTGCCGATGCCGACCGCCAGACTGGTCTTGCCTGAGCGCAGCGGACCGGTAATCAGGAAATGCCGGACGGTCACGGGCGCGGCCTTTTCGATGACGTCCCGCCCGAACAGGACTTTCCAGAGCACGATCGGGCGGTTCTTCAGATCGCACAGGCCTGTGACGGCCGCGACCGCATCGTCGGCGATCACGCCGGAAAAATTCGTCAGCCTGTAAAGATAGGGCAGACCGGCCTGCTGGAAGGCGAGCTTGCGGCGCAGCCACCAGAAGGCGACGCGAAACGCCGGCCAGAGCGACAACAGCAGGGCAACGACCAGCCACTTCCAGTTGGTCAAAGCGCCGAGCGCGAGAAGCCCGCCGATGCCGAAGTAGAGGAGCGCCGTTTTGACGTTCCACGTTATGTCGGAGGAATCGAAGGGAAACCGTTTGACGGCGCGCTTGTAGGTGTCAACGTAGTCCTGCCGCTCCTTGGAGATCCAATAAGCGAAAATCGCGAGCGCGAGCGCCGCGCAACCGCCGATCGACCAGCCCTCGCCCAATCCCCAGTGGTCGCAAAGGAGCTGCCAGATCCAGCCGAACAGAAGGGTCGGCAACAAGCCCAGCGCAAGGTGGCCGATCTGATCGGCCATCCAGACGTAGCTCGCCGTGATGGCGTCCTGGACGTCCTTTGTGCCGTAGAGATCATGAGCCACCTGGGTGAAGACGCGGCGAAAGCCGAGCGGATCGGCATCGGGCTGGTCGAGAACTTCCGCCGCCCGGCTCGAGCGCGTTGTCTTGGTTTCCGGCCGATATTGCGGGATGACCTTGTAGGTTAGCGTCATCTCTGGCCCCGTGGTGACCGCACTGTCAGTTGTAGTACGACTATATATCCTTTCTCTGGGTTGCAAGGTAGCAGCCCCTGGAAGGTTTTGTGCTGACATGAGAGACGCTCGTTTGGGCGGCGTGAAAGGCTGCGCTAGGCTCACCGCATGCCCAAACCGACCCTGCCCGCCTTCGACCCGGCCGACCTGGCCGAAAGCAATGCCACGAGCTATCCGGAGAAATTCCGCGCCGACAACAGCCGGCGCTGGAACCGCCGCCTGGGCGACCATGCGGGCCTCACCAATTTCGGCGTGAACCTGACGCGCATCGTGCCCGGCGCGCAGTCGTCGGCGCGGCATGCGCATTCCAGGCAGGACGAGTTCATCTGGGTCGTGTCGGGCGAGATCGTGCTCGAGACCAACGAGGGCGCCCAGACGCTGCGGCCCGGCATGTGCGCGGGCTTTCCGGCCGGCTGCGGCAACGCCCATCGCTTCGTCAACCGGTCGGCCGAGGACGCCGTGCTGCTGGTGGTCGGCGACCGCACGCCGTTCGACGAGGTCACCTATCCCGACATCGACAACCACGCCCGGGCGGGTGCCGACGGCAAGTACGTCCATACGCGCAAGGATGGCACGCCGCACTGAGTCGACGTGACGGCAGGAGCTAAGGCCAGCAACGACATCATGATCTGCCTTGCGGATCGGATCTTACCGGCCGTGCGCGACCTGCAGGCGCTTCTCGCGCAGGCTGCTCCATTGCGAGATGCCGAAGCAGGTGAACCAGTAGATGGCGCCGGCGAAAACATAGGCTTCCATGTTCATGCCGACCCAGGCCGGGTCGGCGAGGGCAGCCTGGGCGATG
>JABCYT010000422.1 GCA_013290035.1 Alphaproteobacteria bacterium | reverse complement strand
CGTTGTCGACACGGACATATTCATAGCCCGGTGGCACCGGCGCCAGCTGTTCCACGAGGGGCGGCGGCAACGGGTAGTAGACGACCGCCGGCGGCAGCGGCTGGCCCACGACCCAGAGCTTCCTGGCCTGGCCCGGGGGCTGGCAGCCATTGCCCTTCTTGGCGAGGCCCGGCGGGCAATGCCCGGCCCCGAACTCCGTGCGGTAGTAGGTATGGACGGTGGTGCGGTCGCGGTCGGGCACGATCACCTGCACCGGCTGCGGCACGACGACCGTCTGGCCCGGCGGGCCGTGGCCGTGCCCATGGCCCTTGTCTTTGTCCTTATCCTTGTCCGCCCAGGCCGAGGAGGCGAGACCGGCGCAAAGCGCCGGTACGAAGATCACAAGAGCGAAGCGCATGGCGGGCCTCCTCCCACGGAGGAAACGCAGATCACGCCCGACGGTTCCATAAAGGAAAGGCTAATCCGCGGGTTCGGCCCGATTTTCCGCGGCGACAGGCTTTTCCTTGCGCCGGCGCGTCAGCAGGCGAAAGAACAGCGGCACGAACAGGATGGCGACGAAGGTGGCGGCCAGCATGCCGCCGATCACGCCGGTGCCGATCGAATGACGGCTGGCGGAGCCCGCGCCGGTGCTGATGGCGAGCGGCAGCACGCCCAGGATGAAGGCGAGCGAGGTCATGACGATCGGCCGGAAGCGCAGCCGGGCAGCTTCGATCGCGGCGTCGTAGGCGGAGAGCCCCTGCTGGTAGCGCTGCGAGGCGAACTCGACGATCAGGATGGCGTTCTTTGCCGCGAGACCAATCAGCGTCACCAGGCCGATCTGGAAATAGACGTCGTTGTCGAGGCCGCGCAGCCAGATGGCGAGCAACGCGCCCAGGACGGCGAAGGGAACGGCGGTGAGGACGGCCAGCGGCAGGGACCAGCGCTCGTACTGCGCGGCCAGGATCAGGAACACCATGATCAGGCCGAACACGAAACCCAGCGAGCCCGAGCCCGCCGTCGCCAGCTCCTGGTAGGCCGATCCGGTCCAGCCGATGCTGAAGTCGTTGCTGAGGTTGGCGGCCACGACCTGCTGCATGGCGGCGATCGCCTGGCCCGACGAGAAGCCCGGCGCCGGGCTGCCGAGGATCTTGGCCGCCGGGAAGATGTTGAAGCGATCGACCGTGTCGGGCCCCAGCACGCGCTTGAAGCTCACCAGCTCGTTCAGCGGCACCATGGCGCCTGAGTCGGAACGCACGAAGACATGCCGCAGGTCGTCGGGCTTTTCACGGAAGTCGGCTTCGGACGACAGGCTGACGCGATAGGTCCGGCCGTACAGCGAGAAGTCGTTGACATAGAGGCTGCCGAACGAGCTCTGCATGGTGTCGAAGATGATGTTGATCGGGATGCCGAGCGCGCGCGCCTTCTCGCGGTCGACGTCGGTGCGATACTGCGGCACTGATGTGGTGAAGGTGGTGGAAACGCCGCGCAGCTCGGGCCGCTTGTTGGCGGCGGCCACCACCTTGTTGGCCGCCTCCGACAGGCTGTCGAGCGAGCCGCCCGAACGGTCCTGCAGGTAGAACTCGAAGCCGCCGGTGACGCTGATGCCCTGGATCGGCGGCGGGTTGAAGCCGATGACGATGCCGTCCTTGAAGTCGGCGTTGAGCGCGCTCAGCGCCGGCGCCAGGTTGCGCGCATCCTCCTTCGGATCATGGCGCACCGACCAGTCCTTGAGCGTGACGAAGGAGATGCCGGCGTTGGTCTTGAGCGCGCGCGACAGCAGATCGAAGCCGGAGAAGGTGACGACGTTGGCGACGGCCGAATTCTTCATCAGCGCCTCGGTCGCCTCCTTCGTCACCTCGCGGGTGCGCGAGATCGAGGCGGCCGGCGGCAGGATCGTCACCAGGAAGACGTAGCCCTGGTCCTCGGCCGGCACGAGGCTGCCGGGAATGCGCTGGAACAGGGCGAACACCAGCCCGAGCACGATGACAAATCCCGCGATTCCGACCACCATGCGGCGCATCAGGAAGCCGACCCCGCCGGTGTAGCGCGCCGTCACCCAGGCGAAGAAGCGGTTGAAGCGGGCGAACGGCCACCACGGCTCGCCATGCGCCGGCTTCAGGATCAGCGCCGCCAGCGCCGGCGTCAGCGTCAGGGCGACGACGCCCGAGATCACCACCGACACCGCGATGGTGACGGCGAACTGCCGGTAGAGCTCGCCGGCCAGGCCGCCCAGGAACGACACCGGAATGAACACCGCGCACAGCACCAGGACGATGGCGATGATCGGGGCGGTCACCTCCTGCATGGCCTGGAGGGCGGCGGCGCGCGGCAACTTGCCTTGGGTCGACATGATGCGCTCGACGTTCTCGAGCACCACGATGGCGTCGTCGACGACGATGCCGATGGCCAGCACCAGCCCGAACAGCGTCAGCAGGTTGATGGAAAAGCCCAGTACGAACATGCCGGCGAAGGTGCCGATGATCGACACCGGGATGGCGATGACCGGGATGATCATCGCCCGCACGCTCTGCAGGAACAGGAAGACCACCAGCACGACCAGCGTGATCGCCTCGATGAAGGTGAGGGCAACCTCCTCGATCGAGACCTCGACGAAGCGGGTGGTGTCGAACGGGATGTCGTAGCGCAGTCCCACCGGGAAGCTCTTGGAGATGCGCTCCATGGTTTCCCGGACGGCGGTCGCGACCTGCAGCGCGTTGGCGCCGGGCTGGAGGTAGACGGCGACGGGAACGGCCGGCGAGCCGTTGAAGGTGCCGGAAAAGCCGTACAGAAGCGCGCCCAGCTCGACACGGGCCACGTCCTTCAGCCGGAGCGCGCCGCCATTCTCCTCCGAGCGGATGATGATGTCCTCGAACTGGGTGCGGTCGATCAGGCGGGGCGGCGTCGTCACCGAATAGGTGAAGACCTGCGGGTTGTTCATCGGCTCCTCGCCGAAGCGGCCGGCGGCGAACTGCTGGTTCTGCTCGCGCACCACGGCAGCGATGTCCGATGGCGTCAGATTGTACTGCGCGAGCTTGTCGGGCCGCAGCCAGATGCGCATCGAATAGTCCGAGGCGCCGAACAGCGAGGCGTCGCCGACGCCCGGCAGGCGGCGGATCTCGTCGAGCACATTCACCAGCGCATAGTTGCTGATGTAGATCGTGTCGTAGCGCCCGTCCGGCGAGGACATGGTCAGCACCTGCAGGATCGCCGTCGAGCGCTTCTGCACGACCAGCCCCTGGCGGACGACTTCGCCCGGCAGCAGCGGCAAGGCGCGCTGCACGCGGTTGTTGACGTTGATGGCGTTCTGGTCGGGATTGGTCCCGATCTCGAAGGTGACCGTGAGGTTCATCGTGCCCGAGCCGGTCGAGGTCGACTGCATGTAGATCATGCGCTCGACGCCGTTGATCTGCTGCTCGAGCGGGGCGGCGACAGTGGCGGCAATGTTTTCGGCGGTGGCGCCAGGATAAGTCGCCGAGATCACGACTTCGGGCGGCACGATCTGCGGGTACTGCGAGATCGGCAGCGCGCGCATCGCCACCAGGCCCGCCAGCACGATGACGATCGACAGGACCGAGGCGAAGACCGGCCGGTCGATGAAGAATTTCGAGATCACGGTTTGTCGCCCGCCGACTGCCCGGTCGCCGCAGGTGGCGCCGCAACGGGAACCGGCTTCACGACATTGCCCGGCCGGACTCGGATTACGCCGTCGACCACGATGCGATCGCCCGCCTTCAGGCCCTTGCGCACGATCCAGCCGTCAGGCAGCTCGCGATACAGCCGGACCTGCCGCGCCCGCGCCACCAGATCCGGCTCGACGACATAGACGTATGGCCCGAGCGGTCCCTGGGAAATCGCGGCCTTGGGCACGACGATGGCGTTGGGCATGGTGATGCCGGTCATCCGGACGCGCACGAACTGGCCCGGCAGCAGGCCCCCGTCATGGTTGGGAAAGATGGCGCGGGTCAGGATGGTCCCGGTCCTCTGATCGACCGTGCGCGAGTGCGTATCGACCGTGCCGGGCTCGGGATAGGTGGCACCGTCGCCGAACTGGAGCTCGACCTTGACGCGGCTGGGATCGAACAGCTCCTCGGCCGTCTTGTCGATCTCCTGCAGGGAGCGCAGTTCCGAGTCGGTGAAGGTGAAGTTGACGTAGGCCGGATCGAGCTGGGTGATCGTGGTGAGCAACGTGTCCTGCGCCTTGATCAGCGTGCCCTCGGCCGGCGACACCAGGCTGGTCGGGCCCTTCACCGGCGCCTTGATGACGGTGAATTCCAGGTTGAGCTTTGCCGTCACGACATCGGCCTCGGTGGATTGCACGTTGGCGCGCGCCTGGTCGCGGCCGGCGATGGCATCCTCGAGGGACTTCTGGGTGGCGACCTTCTGGGCGGCCAGGCCGACCTGGCGGTTGTAGTTCTCCTCGGCCTGGACCAGC
>JABCYT010000421.1 GCA_013290035.1 Alphaproteobacteria bacterium | reverse complement strand
CACCATGCTGGCGCGCGGCGCGAAATGGGATCCAGCCAAGCACGCCGTCGCCTAACTCACTGTCGGCGCCTCGCCGACAACAGTACAGTTGCTCCGCTCGGCCCTGCGGGCCTCGGTCGAGACGACGGAATAGGGTGAGGCTAATTCGTGGCTGGGCCGAGTTTGTCTCTGGCAAATGCGCTTTGCGGAATGGTTGACAGGATCGACCGACGTTCCTAATACTTAACTCAAAGGTTAAGTAATTCGATGCGGGCCCCGGCATGCTGAAAATCCTCGCCATCGTCGTCGTGGTCGTCCTGGTCGTGGTCGCGGGCATCCTGGTCTATGCTGCGACCCGGCCGGACTCCTTCCGTGTCCAGCGCTCGGTCAGTATCAAGGCGGCGCCGCAGAAAATCTTCCCGCTGATCGACGATCTCAAGGCATGGGCCGGCTGGTCGCCCTACGAAAAGAAGGACCCGGCGATGCAGCGGTCCTTCGGCCCGATCACGGTCGGCAAGGGCGCCACCTACCAATGGGAGGGCAACAAGAATGTCGGCGAGGGACGCATGGAGATCCTCGAAGCCACCCCGCCGAACAAGGTCCTGATCAAGCTCGATTTCCTCAAGCCGTTCGAGGCGCACAATATGGCCGAGTTCACCCTGGAACCCAAAGGCGACACGACGCTGGCCACCTGGGCAATCTACGGTCCGAGCACCTTCGTCACCAAGGTGATGGGTCTCTTCATCGACATGGACAGCATGATCGGCAAGGACTTCGAAGCAGGCCTCGCCGACCTCAAGGCTGCGGCCGAAAAGCAGTAACCCGATTGTTGGAGTAAGCGATGAGCGACGGGAAACGTCCCCGCATGCCGCTACTGCTGTTGTTCCTGGCCGCGGTGCCGTCCGCCAGCCTGGCGCAATCGACGCCGCCGCCCGATCTGCCGCCGGGGGTGTACAGGGGCGAGCCCGACTACAGGCAGGCGACCGCCGGCACTTACGCGCTCGATCCCGACCATGCCGCGGTGATCGCGCGCGTGTCGCATCTCGGCTACTCCTACAGCATCTTCCGCTTCGAGCGCCTCAGCGCGAGCCTGGCCTGGGATCCCGCCAACACCGCTGGCGGCGCGCTGTCGGCCAAGGTCGAGACGGCGTCGATCACCTCCAACGTCAAAGGCTTCGGCGAGCAGCTGGCGGGCGATGAGTTCCTGAAAGCGAAGTCTTTCCCCGAAGCGACCTTCGTCTCGACGGCGTTCCGTCAAACCAGCGCGCAGAGCGGCAAGGTCGACGGCCGGCTCAGCCTGATGGGCAAGACCCGTCCGGTGACCTTCGATGTCGAGCTGGTGGGCGCCGGCAAGGGCTTCGCCGGGCAGCCGCGCATGGGCATGACCGCCCGCACCCGCATCAACCCCGTCGATTTCGGCCTGCCGCCGCTGCTGGGCGACGCGATCGAGATCGCGGTCGACGCCGAATTCCAGAGGAACCCATGAACCTTGCTGCCAAATCGGTCACCGACGAGCTCTTCCTGACCCGCGACATCGCAGCGCCTCGCGAGCGCGTATTCGCCGCCTGGACCGACGCCCGGCAGGCCTCCCGCTGGTGGGCGCCGCACGACTGCACGCCGCTGTCTTGCGAGATGGATGTGCGCCCGGGCGGCGCCTGGCGCCGCCGCATGCGCGCTCGCGACGGAACCGTCGTCACCAAGTGGGGTGTCTATCGCGAGGTCACGGCACCCGAACGACTCGTCTTCACCTATCGGACCGAGAGTGCGGGCGTCAGCGATGCCGAGACCCTGGTGACGGTGACCTTCGCCGACCTCGGGAACCGCACGCGGCTCACGCTGCGGCATACCGCCTTCGAAACCGACGCCGCGCGCCTCGACCACCAGGGAGGCTGGACCGGCGCCCTGGAGCGCCTGGCGACGTTCGTCGCGACGGAGGGAGCAGCGCCATGAGCAAGACCCAGGCGCGATCGGCGCGCCTGCACGATGCCCTAGCCGCGCACGTCTCGCAGGGCGCCATGCCCGGCCTGGTGGCGCTGGTGAGCCGGCGCGGCGAGACCCGGGTCGAGGCGATCGGCCGGCAGTCGTTCGAGGGCGACTCTCCGATGCGGCGCGACACGATCTTCCGCATTGCCTCCATGACCAAGCCGATCACGGCGGCGGCGACCCTGATCCTGGTCGAGCAGTGCAAGCTCCGGCTCGACGATCCGGTCGACGATCTTTTGCCCGAGCTCGCCAACCGCCGCGTGCTCAAGAGCCTCGAAGGGCCGGTCGACGACACGGTGCCGGCGAAGCGTCCGGTCAGCGCGCGCGATCTTCTGACCTTCACCTTCGGGCTGGGCGCGGTGATGGTCTGGCCGCCCAGGCATCCGATCCAGAAGGCGATGGCGGAGGCGGGCCTGGCGCCCGGTCCGTTTCAGCCCGATTTATCGGCCGACGACTTCATGAAGCGGCTGGGCAGCGTGCCGTTGATTTATCAGCCCGGCGAGCGCTGGCTCTATCACACCGGCGCCGACGTGTTGGGCGTGCTGATCGCACGGGCGTCGGGCCAGTCCTTCGGCGATTTCCTGCGCGACCACCTGTTCGAGCCGCTCGGCATGCGCGACACCGGCTTCCAGGTGCCGGCGGACAAGATCGGGCGGCTGGCCAGCGCCTATATGATGGACCCGCAGAAGAAGGCGCTCACCTTCTTCGACGACGCCCGCAACAGCCGCTGGAGCAAGCCGCCATCCTTTGCCGCCGGCGGCTCGGGCCTGGTCTCGACCGTCGACGACTTTTTCGCCTTCTACCGCATGTTGCTGAATAAAGGTGTCCATGGGGGTCTGCACGGGCGCGACCGCATCCTGTCGCGGCCTGCCGTCGCGCTCATGACGTCGGACCAGCTCACCGCCGAACAGCGGCAGAGCGCCGAATTGTTCTTCGGTCCCGGCGCGAGCTGGGGCATGGGCGGCGCCGTCGTCACGCGCCGCACGGATCTCTTCGCCACCCCCGGCCGTTATGGCTGGGACGGCGGTTACGGCACCTCGGGTCATCTCGATCCGGCCGAGGACATGGTCGGCATCCTGATGACCCAGCGCATGATGGAGTCGCCGCAGCCGCCGCGCGTGTTCAGCGATTTCTGGACTTCGGCCTACCAATCCATCGACGACTGACCCGGGAGACAGCCATGAACGTACAGCCTTACGTGTTCTTCGACGGCAGATGCGAGGAAGCGCTGGAATTCTACAAGGGTGCGCTGGGCGCCAAGGTCGACATGATGATGCGCTTCAGCGAAAGCCCCGAGAAGCCGCAGCCCGGCATGGTGCCGCCGGGCTCCGAGAACAAGGTGATGCACGCCGCCTTCAAGGTCGGCGACACCCAGATCATGGCGTCCGACGGCCACTGTGCGGGCAAGCCGTCCTTCCAGGGCTTCGCGCTCACCATCAACGCGGCCAACGCCGCCGAGGCCGACAAGCTGTTCAACGCCGTGGGCAGGGGCGGCCAGGTCCAGATGCCGCTCGGCAAGACCTTCTTCGCCTCGCGCTTCGGCATGGTGACCGACAAGTTCGGCGTGCTGTGGATGGTGCTGGCCGGCTCTTGAGCGTCAATTACCGGGAGCCCGAATGTGGCGATGCGGTGTCCTAACCTTCGATATCGGCGGACACCAATTGAGCCTATAGCTCCCGGCATGACAAACCCATCACTGACCATCGAAGAGCTTGCGGCGTTGCGAAGCATCGACGGCAGCATCTTGCAGCGTCGCCCGTCACCGGAAATGGAAATCAGGCTACGCGGTCTCGGCCTGATCCACCGGGATGGCATGTCGAGATTGCCGGTGCGAACCGCCGAGGGTGATGCCCTCATAAAGGCCGGTCGATCACCGGACGCCTGAAGCGGGCTCCCGTCGTCAGGGGCGGTCAACGTTGGCGCTGCGCAGCGGCACGCCGAACTCGCGGCGGCAGACCTCGGCCAGCACCGCGACGCCCTGCTTGATGGTCTCGGGCTCGGGATTGGCGAAGCAGAGGCGCAGCCGGCAGCGGGCGTAGTCCTTGTTGGTCGACCATTCCGGCCCGGGATTGAGCGACACGCCGGCAGCCAGCGCCGCCTGGCCGAGCTTCACCGTGTCGACATTGTCCGGCAGCTTGATCCAGAGATAGATGCCGCCCGCCGGGTCGCCGAACTCCGCGGCGGTGCCGAACTGCTCGGCCAGCGCCTCGCGCAGGGTCTGCAGCTTGGCGGCGAGCACCTTGCTGAGCTTCGGCACATGCTGGGCGAAGTGCTGCTTGCAGAACTCGGCCAGCACCATCTGCTCCAGCGCGCCCGAGCCCGCATCCTGCTTCAGCGCCAGGATGCGCGCGAGGACCTCCCACTTGGCGACGATGTAGCCGACCCGCAGCGCCGGCGCGATCGACTTGGAGAACGAGCCGATATGGATCACGCCCTCGCCGCCCGCCATGGCGTAGA
>JABCYT010000420.1 GCA_013290035.1 Alphaproteobacteria bacterium | reverse complement strand
GGGTGATTGACCAGCATGTTGATCATGGTCGGCACGAACTGCGCGTGCGTCACCCGCTCGGTCTGGATGGTCTGCAGCACCTCGACCGGTTCGAAGCGCGGCACGAAGGCATGACGGCCGCCCGACATGGTGACGCCGAAGGTCGAGGCGCCGTCGGCGAGATGGAACATCGGGCCGGAGTGGATGTAGATCGTCTCGGCATTGAAGCCGATGCCGGCCACGCCGTTCAGCGCGTTCACCACGAGGTTGCTGTGGCTTAGCATGACGCCCTTGGCGCGTCCCGTGGTGCCGCCGGTATAGAACAGGCCGGCGAGGTCGTCGTCGTTGGCGCCCGCATCGTCGGTCGCCTCGTAGTTGGCGAGGTCCTCGAAGCGCAGCATGCCCTCGGGCGAGGACGAGTCATCCATCCACACGACCTCGCGCACGCCGGGCATCTTTCCATCGAGCGCGTTCAGGTGATGCGCCATGGCGGTGTCGATGAACAGCGCCACCGCGCCCGAGTCGGAGAGGATATATCCGAGCTCCGGCGTGGCCAGCCGGGTGTTGAGCGGCACCATGGCGGCGCCGATCCACGGGATGGCGTAGAGCAGCTCGAAATAGCGGTCGCTGTTCAGCGCCAGGATGGCGACGCGGTCGCCCGCCCGCACACCCAGTGCGGAAAGCGCACCGGCGACGCGGCTGATCCTTTCCAGACTCTGCTGCCACGTGCGCCGCCGGCCGGCGAAGTGAGTGGCGATGCCATGGGGCTTGATCTGGACGGCGCGGCGAAGCCCCTGGGTCAGTGCGAACATGGCGGATGCTAGGGGGACGTTCGTTCGCGCCGCAAGTGGGTTCGTGCTAAGAAAAGCGCCATGAACGATATGACCCCGCCCGCGCTGGATGGAGCGCCGCTCGAGTTCAACCCGCTCGATCCGGCTTTCATCGCCGATCCCTATCCGTTCTATCGCCGCCTGCGCGAAACGGCCCCGGTCTTCAAGACTCCGCAGGGCCTGTGGCTGGTCACGCGCTACGACGACGTCACCTTCGCGCTGCGCGACAAGCGCTTCGGCAAGGATTTCGTGGGCAATCTCGAACGCCGCTACGGCAACCTCGCCCGCATGGACGAGCCGGCGATAGCGAGTCTCGCTCGCACCATGCTGGTGCTCGACCCGCCCGACCATACGCGCCTGCGCGCCCTGGTGACCAAGGCCTTCACCGCCCGCCGCGTCGCCGACATGCGGCCGCGCATCAAGGCGCTGGTCGACGCCCAGCTCGACCGGGTGATCGACAAGGGCGAGATGGACGTCATGCGCGACCTCGCCCACCGCCTGCCGGTGATCGTGATCTGCGACATGCTGGGCATCCCCGAGGAGCACCGCGCGCCGTTCCTGGCGGGCAGCAACGTCAATGGCCGCATCCTCGAGCCGGTGCCGATGAGCCGCGAGGAGCTCGACCAGGCCAACCGCAACAGCCTGATGGCGGGCGCCTACTTCGACCAGCTCTGCGAGCTGCGTCGCCGCGAGCCCAAGGACGACCTCACCACCGAGCTGGTGCGGGCGGAGGAGGCGGGCGACAAGCTCACCGCCGAGGAGCTGCAGGCCAATATCGGCCTGCTGTTCGGCGCCGGCCACGAGACCACCACCAACCTGATCGGCAACGGCCTGCTGGCCTTGCACCGCCATCCCGATCAGTGGGAGCGGTTGAAGGCCGATCCGTCGCTGATCCCCAACGCCGTCGAGGAGCTGCTGCGCTACGACTCCTCGGTGCAGATCACCGGTCGCGTCACCAACGCCCAGGTCGAAATCGGCGGGGTGACGGTGGGCGCCGACGAGAACGTGATCGCCCTGCTGGGCGCGGCCAACCACGACCCGGCGCAATATCGGGATCCCGACAGGCTCGATGTCGGCCGCGCGAACGTGCGGCCCTTGTCGTTCGGTGGCGGCATCCACTATTGCCTGGGCGCCCAGCTTGCGCGGCTCGAAGCCGAGCTGGTCTTCACCGCCCTGGTCGAGCGCCTGCCCACCATCGAATTGCCCGAGAAAGACACGCCGGCATGGCGGCGGAGCTTCACCTTGCGTGGGCTGAGCAAGCTGCCGGCGGTGTGGCACTAACCGTGTGGCGCTGAAGATGGCGGGACGCTGGCAGGGCGAGGGCAGCCAACATCAGGGCGCCCGCCCGTACCAAGAAGACAGTTGGGCGCTGACGCCGCTCGGCGACGGCTCGTTGCTGGCCGTGGTGGCGGACGGCATGGGTGGTCACGCCGGCGGCGCGGTCGCCAGCAAGCTCGCGGTCGAGGCCTTCGTCCACGCCCTCGAGCAGGGCGGTGGACTGGCCGACGGACTGCGGGACGCCAACACAGCCGTCGGCAAGCGCGCGGCGGCCAAGCCCGACCTCGCCGGCATGGGCGCCACCCTGGTGGCCGCGCAGGTGCGCGGCGACGAGGTGCGCTGGATCAGCGTCGGCGATTCGCCGTTCTTCCTGGTGTCGGACGGCAAGCTCGAACGGTTGAACGCCGACCACTCGATGGCGCCGCAGATCGACGCCATGGTCGAGCGCGGCCTCCTGACGCCGGACGAGGCGGAGCGCCATCCGGCGCGCCACACGCTGCGCGAGGCCGTCATGGGCGATCCGCTGACTCTTGTCGACAAGGGCAGCCGCAGGCTCGCCGCCGATGCCCGCCTGCTGCTGTGCAGTGACGGCGTGCAGTCGTTGAGCGAGGCCGAGATCGCCGCCGCTGCCGGCAAGCCGGTGCGCGGCCTGATCGACACCGTGCTGGCGGCGGCCAAGGAGCACCAGGACAATGTCACGGTCGTGAAGCTGGAGCGCGAGCGATGAGCAAGGGCGTGGTGGCCATCGAGGTGACGCGAGGACCGGTCGTCGAAAGCCGCCACGAGGGCATTGCCGTCGTCGTGAAGCCGGACGGCACGGTCGTGGCCTCGTGGGGCGACATCGACGCGCCCATCCTGCCGCGTTCGGCCAACAAGCCGATCCAGGCCATGGCGTTCGTCGAAAGTGGCGCGCTCGAGCGCTTCGGGTTGGGCAACGAGCACATCGCGCTGGCCTGCGCCTCGCATAGCGGCGAGAAGCGCCATGTCGAGACGGTGCGGGTCTGGCTCGGCAAGGTCGGGCTGAGCGAAGACGATCTCGAATGCGGCACCCATGCGCCGCGCCTGCAGGGCACCATCGAGGAGCTGGTGCGCGCGGGCAAGACGGCGACCGCCGCCTTCAACAACTGCTCGGGCAAGCACAGCGGCTTCCTGACGACGGCGGTGCAGTACGGCGAGCCGACGCGCGGCTACATCAAGTACGACCATCCGGTGCAGCGCCGCCTGCGCGAGGTCATGAGCGATCTCTGCGGCGCCGACGCCAACGCCTTTCCCTACGGAACCGACGGCTGCGGCATTCCCACGCTCGCCACGCCGCTCAAGAGCCTGGCGCGCGCCATGGCCAACATGGCCGAGCCGTCGCGCCTGTCGAACAAGCATGCCGAGGCGGCGGGCCGCATCCGCGCGGCGATCAACGCCGAGCCGTTCATGATGGGCGGCACCGGCAACTTCGGTAGCCGCATCAATGCGGCTCTGCCTGGGGTGGCGCAGGTCAAAGGCGGCGCGGAAGGCGTGTTCTGCGGCATGCTGCCGAGCCTAGGGTTGGGTGTCGCCCTCAAGATGTGGGACGGCGCAGGGCGGGCCGCTGAAGTCGCCATGGCGGCCTTGCTCGGCCATCTCGGTGTCCTGCCGGCCGAGCAGCGCGACGAGATCGTGCATCCGCCGGTCCGCAACGTGGTCGGCCTGCTGGTCGGCGAGATGCGCCCGGCCAAGAGCTGGCTGGGCTGAGCCGGATGTGAGCATCAGGCTCGAGATCCGCGAAGTCGGTGCACGCGGCGACGGGATCGCGGAACTCGACGGCCGACGCTACTTCGTGCCCTTCACCTTGCCGGGCGAGACGGTCGATGCCGAACCCCGCGACAAGCGGGGCGAGGGCATCGCCGCCGATCTCTTAGAGGTGCTTGCGCCGTCGCGCCATCGCGAGATGCCACCCTGCGCCCACTTCAAGGTCTGCGGCGGCTGCGCCCTGCAGCATTGGCGTCGCGATGCCTACACAGCGTGGAAAGTCGAGCTGATCGTCCGCGCGCTGGCGCAGCGCGGCGTCGACGCGCCGCGCTTCGAGCCGCCTCTGGTCGGCGCGCCGGGAGAGCGGCGCCGCGCCGACTTCGTCCTGCGCCGCCAGGGCAGGCGCGTGGTGGCAGGCTTCCATGAGCGGGCGAGCCCCGAGATCGTCGATGTCGGCACCTGCGTGGTGGTGCGGCCCCGCCTCAACGCCCTGCTCGAGCCGTTGCGCGCGAGCCTCGCCTCCGTGCTGCCCGACGGCGGCGCGGCCGATGCGATGGTGAACGAGACCGCGAGCGGCCTCGACCTGCTGATCCGTCTGCATCGCCGCCTCGATCTGT
>JABCYT010000419.1 GCA_013290035.1 Alphaproteobacteria bacterium | reverse complement strand
CGTTCACCGATCGAGTTCGTTGTTTTTCCGCCGCCGGACAGTGTCCCCATGATCGACGACCCTGCACCGACGTCCGAATTCTTCCCGACGATGACGCCCGGTGTGACCCGGCCTTCCACCATCGCCTCGCCCAGCGTGCCGGCGTTGAAATTCACGAACCCCTCATGCATGACGGTCGTGCCCGCGCCGACATGGGCGCCAAGCCTCACCCTGTCGGCGTCGGCAATCCGTACCGCATCCGGCACCACGAAATCCGTCATGCGTGGGAACTTGTCGACCGACGAGACCGTGAGGTGATGGTAGTCGGTGGAGACTCTCGCGCGCAGTTCATCGACTTTGCCCGGCAGGACCGGTCCGGCCGAGGTCCAGGCAACATTTGTCAGCAGCCCGAATATGCCGTCGAGGTTGATCTGATTGGGCCTGACCGTTCTTTCGGACAGCAGGTGCAAGCGCAGCCAGGCGTCCGCGGTGGAGGCCGGTGCCTGGTCCAGGGAAACGATCGTGACGTCGATGAAATCGCCTGAAATCAGCCCATGTTTCTCGGCGAGGCAATGGCGTTGCCGCGCGATGCCTTGCGATGGAAACCAGACGTCGAGCGTCTTGCCGGTCTCCGCGTCCCGGTACCGGTGACCTGATCTTTGAATCTCCATTGAACAATCCTCGCCGACTTTTTGCAGCCGGCATTACGACACGGATTTGCTTCCTCGCCGGTACCGGCCATGGGAAAACCTGCAAGGTCTTGCAAGAGATGAAATTGTATCGGCGATGAGTGTATCTAGGCCAGGCAGCAGAATCGCAATCGTCGGCGGTGGGGTGATGGGCTCATCGATCGCCTATCATCTGCAGTCGGATCCGAACTTCACCGGCACGGTCTTCGTGATCGAACGCGATCCGAGCTACATCCGCGCCTCATCGGCGCTATCGGCGAGCTCGATCCGCCAGCAGTTTTCCACGCCGCTCAACATCCATCTGTCGCGCCACGGCATCGGCTTCCTGCGCCAGGCATCCACGCTGCTGGGCGTCGATCTCGGGCTGAAGGAGCCGGGCTACCTTTTCCTGGCCAGTCCAGCCGGCGAGCCGGTCCTGCGGGCCAACCATGCCATCCAGAAAGGCGAGGGGTGCGCCGTCGAGCTGCTCGATCCCGCTGCGCTGGGCAGGCGCTTTCCCTGGATCTCGACCGACGGCATCGTGTGCGCCTCGCACGGCACGGCCAATGAAGGCTGGTTCGACGGGCCGGCCCTGATGCAGGCTTTCCGCCGCAAGGCGCGCGAGCGCGGCGCGCAATATGTCGCCGACGAGGTGGTGCACCTGGCGCCCAACGCCGTGACCCTGCGTTCCGGCAGCACCATCGAGGCGGCGACGATCGTGCTGGCGGCCGGACCCTGGTCGGGCGAGGTTGCCGCCACCGCCGGAATCGCCCTGCCGGTCGAGCCGCGCCGGCGCTCCGTCTTCGTGTTCGACGTTCGGGAGCCGCCGGGCCCGACGCCCCTCGTCATCGACCCGTCAGGCACCTGGTTCCGTCCCGAAGGCCGCTTCTATATCGGCGGCACGACGCCGGCCGCGGGCAACGATCCGCCCGGCGCGCCGCTCGAGGTCCAACACCAGGAATGGGACGACATGGTGTGGCCGACCTTGGCCAACCGCGTGCCGGCCTTCGAGGCGGCCAAGGTGGTGAATAGCTGGGCGGGCTATTACGAGTACAACACCTTCGACCAGAACGGCATCGTCGGCCGGCATCCCGAGATCGACAGCCTGATCTTCGCCACCGGCTTCAGCGGCCACGGCATCCAGCAGTCGCCCGCCGTCGGCCGCGCCGTCGCCGAACTGATCGTGCATGGCAGCTATCGCACGATCGACCTCTCGCCCTTCGGTTATGAACGGATATCCGCAGGCCGGCCTATCCGGGAGCTGAACGTGGTGTGATACTCTCAGTCCGCTCAGGACGACAGAATGGGAGAGTAAGCCGTGCCCGATCAAGCCCTGGTCAATTCAGACCTGCAGTCCGCCCTGGCGGAAGCGCGACAGGCCTATATCGCGGCCAATCCCAAAAGCTTCGCCCGCCACCAGGAGGCCTGCGCGGCCATGCCGGGCGGCAACACCCGCACCACGCTGCACAATGCGCCGTTTCCGCTCACCGTCGTGCGCGGCGAGGGCTGCCGGCTGTGGGACGCCGACGGGCACGAATACATCGACGTGCTGGGCGAATACACCGCCGGCATCTACGGCCACTCCCATCCGGTGATCCGAGCCGCCATCGATCGCGCGCTGAACCACGGCTGGAACTATGGCGGCCGCAACGCCAACGAGGCCCGGCTCGCCAAGCTGATCGCTGACCGCATGCCGTCGATCGACCTGGTGCGCTTCACCAATTCCGGCACCGAGGGCAACGTGATGGCGCTGGCTGGCGCCCGGGTCTATGCGCAACGGAAGGGCCGCAAGGCCGCCACCAAGGTCATGGTGTTCCACGGCGGCTACCATGGCGGCGTGCTTTATTTCGTGAGCGGCGGCAGCCCGGTCAACATCCCCTACGAATACGTCGTGGCCCCCTACAACGACATCGAAGGCACGCGGGCGCTGCTGGCCAGGCATGGCGAGGAGCTGTTCGCCGTCCTGCTCGAGCCGATGCAGGGCAGCCACGGCTGCCTGCCGGGCGATGTTGCGTTCCTGAGGATGGTGCGCGAGGAGACCAAGGCGCGCGGCATCGCCATGATCTTCGACGAGGTCATGACCTCGCGCCTGGCGCCGGGCGGCCTGCAGGAAAAGCACGACGTCATTCCCGACATGACCACCTTGGGCAAATATATCGGCGGCGGCATGTCGTTCGGAGCCTTCGGCGGCCGGCGCGACATCATGGAGTTGTTCGATCCCACCAGGCCCGACCACCTGCCGCACGCCGGCACCTTCAACAACAACGCGCTCACCATGGCCGCCGGCGCCGCGGGCTACGGCGAGGTCTATACGCCTGCCGCGGCTCGCGAGCTGAACGAGCGCGGCGAGAAGATCCGCGCGCGGCTGAACGCGATCTGCGCCCGGGAGAAGGTGGCCTTCCAGTTCTCCGGCATCGGCTCGATGATGACGGCGCATGCCACTTCGCGGCCGATCAAGACGGCGGCCGACATCGCCAGCGGCAGCCAGGACGCCAAGGAGCTGTTCTTCTTCGACATGATGGCTGCCGGCATCTGGATCGCCCGCCGCGGCTTCGTGGCGCTCAACATCATGATCGGCGACAGCGAAGGTGACCGCTTTGTGGCGGCGGTCGAGGAGTTCGTGTCGGCGAGAAAGGCTCTTTTGCAGACGCAATGACTACCTATATGAGCGGCGTATCCGTCATCTCGACCGCAGCCGAGCGCAGCGAGGCGAAGCGGAGAGATCTCGTCTGCGACGGGCAAGATCCCTCGACTTCGCTTCGCTCCGCTCGGGATGACATGAAATGAACGACATCCAGAAGACCTTCCCCCAGCCGGTCTCCGGCACGGTGACTCCGCGCTTCGGCGACATCGCCACCTTCATGCGATTGCCGCTGTTCCGCGACCCGGCCGATGTCGAGATCGGCATGGTGGGCGTGCCGTGGGACGGCGGCACGACCAACCGGCCGGGCGCCCGCCACGGTCCGCGCCAGATGCGCGACCTCTCGACCATGATGCGCCGCGTCCATCACGTCACGCGGGTGGCGCCTTACGAACTGGCCAAGTGCGGCGATCTCGGCGACGCCCCGGTCAATCCGGCCAGCCTCGAGGATTCGCTGGAGCGCATCGAGAAGTTCTACGCCCGGCTCCACGCCGCCGGCGCCGTGCCGCTGTCGGCCGGCGGCGACCATCTGGTCACCCTGCCCATCATGCGCGGCATCGCCAAAGGGCAGGCACCGCTCGGCATGGTGCATTTCGACGCCCACAGCGACACCTGGGACACTTATTTCGGCGGCTACAAGTACACCCACGGCACGCCGTTCCGTCGCGCCGTCGAGGAAGGGCTGCTCGATCCCAAGAGGGTCGTCCAGATCGGCATCCGCGGCTCGCTCTACAAGCGCGACGACAACGACTGGGCGGTCGAGCAGGGCATGCGGGTGATCACCATCGAGGAGTATTTCGACCTGGGCGTCGACAAGGTGATCGCCGAGGCCCGCCGCGTCGTCGGCGACGGCCCGACCTATGTCAGCTTCGACGTCGACGGCCTCGACCCCGCCTATGCGCCGGGCACCGGCACGCCCGAGATCGGCGGATACACCCCGCACGAGGCGCAGCGCATGCTGCGCGGCCTGCGCGGGCTCGATCTGGTGGGCGGCGACGTGGTCGAGGTCTCGCCGCCGTTCGACATGAGCGGCAACACGGCGCTCGTGGGCGTCACCATGATGTGGGAGATCCTCTGCCTGCTGGCGGAATCGGTGGCCCGGCGGAAGGGGCGGATCTGAACATTTTATCTCGACGTTG
>JABCYT010000418.1 GCA_013290035.1 Alphaproteobacteria bacterium | reverse complement strand
GATGAGCCGGCCGCGGCTGCTGCTGCTCGACGAGCCGTCGCTGGGGCTGGCGCCGTTGATCGTGCGGCAGATCTTCGAGGCCATCCGCCGGATCGCGCGGGAGGAAAAGGTGACGATCTTCCTGGTCGAGCAGAACGCCTTTCATGCGCTTCGGCTGGCCGACCGCGGCTACGTGCTGGTCAACGGCCGCGTGCGGCTGAGCGGGACGGGGCGCGAGCTGCTGGCAAACCCCGAGATCCGCGCCGCCTACCTCGAAGGGGGCCACGAATGAGCGATTTCGACATGCTCATGTCGGACTGGCTGGGCGACACGCTGGGCGTCGTGCTGCTGTTCAATTTCGTGCTGGTCGGTCCGGCCTCGTTCGCCGCCGGCCAGGGCGTGGCGATCACCTGGCGGCCCTTGCGTCAGCTCGTGCTCTATACGGCATTGATTTCGATGGGACTGAGGTTCTTCGACTACGCCCTGGCCGGCGGCGAGCTCTGGTCGGTCGGCGGCTTTTTCCTGAGCTGGGTCGTGCAATTAGCCATCGCCGCCTTTGCCTACCGGCTGACCCGCGCACGGCAGATGGTCAGGCAATATCCCTGGCTCTACGAGCGCAAAGGCTTGCTGGGCTGGGAGGAGCGGCATTAAGCTCGCGACATATCTCCACGGTCGTGGAGGGAAACCATGGGAGACCCTGTATGAATAGGCTTTTGGGCATGCTTGCCGTGGCTGCCATCGCCGCCGCCACACCGGCTTATGCGCAGATCAAGATTGCGACGGTCGGGCCGATGACCGGCCAATATGCCGCCTTCGGCGAGCAGATGAAGCGCGGCGCGGAGATGGCGGTCAAGGACATCAACGCCGCCGGCGGCGTGAACGGACAGCAGCTCGTGCTGCAGATCGGCGACGATGCCTGCGATCCCAAGCAGGCGACCGCCGTCGCCAACCAGCTGGTCTCCGACAAGGTCGTCTTCGTGGCCGGCCACTACTGCTCGGGCAGCTCGATCCCGGCGTCGGACATCTACAAGGAGGCCAAGATCCTCCAGATCACCCCGGCCTCGACCAACATCAAGCTGACGGATGACGCCCTCGCCAAGGGCAACACCACGGTGTTCCGCACCTGCGGCCGTGACGACGTGCAGGGCGCCACGGTCGGCGCCTACATCCTGAAGAACAACAAGAACGCCAAGATCGCGGTGCTCCACGACAAGTCGCCCTACGGCAAGGGCGTCGCCGACGAGACCGTCAAGGCGTTGGCCAAGGGCGGCATGAAGCCGGCCATGTACGAGGCCTACAACGACACCGACAAGGACTTCACCGCGCTGATCAACAAGATGAAGCAGGCCAAGATCGACATGATCGTGCTCGGCGGCTATCACACCGCGGCCGCCATGCTGGTCAAGCAGTCGCGCGAGCAGGGCTTCGGCGCCCAGCTGGTCGGCTTCGACGCGCTCGAGGATCCGGAATTCGGCAAGCTGGGCGGTGCGGCCACCAACGGCGTGCTGATGTCCTTCCCGCCCAAGGCGGAAGATTTTCCGTTCAACGCGGCGCTGGTGAAGAAGTTCAAGGATTCGGGCTACGATCCGACCGGCTACACCCTGTTCACCTATGCCGCCGTCAAGGTGTGGGCCGATGCCGCCAACAAGGCGAAGTCGACCGACGCCGCTGCCGTCGCCAAGGTCTTGCGTTCCGGCACCTTCCAGTCTGCCGTCGGACCGCTCACCTACGACGCCAAGGGCGACATCAAGGATCCGGTCTACGACATCTATATTTGGAAGGACGGCAAGTCGACGCCGTCCGGCAAGAAGTAGGCGACGCCAAGGTCGCTCGGAAGGCCCGGCGCATGCCGGGCCTTTTTCTTTGCCATCATACCGGCTTGAAGCGCAGCCGACGGATCTCGCTCGGCGTGCGCTTGTAGACCTCGGCGAACACGGCATTGAAGCGGCGCAGGCTGGCAAACCCTGCGCGCGCCGCGACGTCGGGCATCGCGAGCCTGGTCTGGTCGAGCAGCCGCTTGGCGCGCTGCACGCGGAGCGTCCGCGCCACCTGCAGCGGCGTCGCGCCGATGTGGCGCTGGAAGAGCCGGTCGAGATGGCGCGCGCCGACGCCGAGGCGGGCAGCAAGCTCCTCCACGCCCGCGCGATCGAGCGCGCCGCCCCGGATCAGGCGCATCGCGCGATGCACCGTCGTGCGCGAGCCCTGCCAGGCGGGTGAGAAGGGCGCGGTCTCGGGCCGGCAGCGCAGGCAGGGACGGAAGCCCGCGGCCTCGGCCGCCGCCGCCGTGGCATAGAACTCGACGTTCTTGCCCTGCGCCGGCCGCACCGGGCAAACCGGGCGGCAGTAGATGCGCGTGGTGCGAACGCCCGAGAAGAAGCGACCGTCGTAGCGGCGGTCCCTGCGCACGCGGGCGCGTTCGCATTCGTTGTGGTCGAGCATGACGATGGAGTCCGATTCCGGCGAGCCGGCTTTCATCCATCATGATACGCCGCGTGCCATGGCGATCAACGTTCTCGACAATCCGGTGTGGCATGCACTCACCGGACCCCATCGCAGCCATGCGATCGGCAGCGGCCTGGCGCGGCACTATCCGCGCGACGTGGCGCCGTTCTCGGCGATCGCCGAGCCGACCGAGGCGGCCTATGCCGATCTCTCGGCCGATCTGCCGGCCAACGCCGAGGCGCGGCTGTTTCGTCCATCCGTCGAGGCGCTGCCGGACGGCTGGGAAGAACTCGACCGATTTCCCATGCTGCAGATGGTGGCAAGCGGCGGATCGAACGGCAGCGACAGCGCAGCATCGTTGCTGTCGATGGCCGACATTGCAGCGATGATGGATCTCGTGGCCGCGACCAAGCCCGGACCGTTCGGGCCGCGCACGCCGCTTCTGGGACGCTATGCCGGCATTTGGCACGGTGATCGCCTCGTCGCCATGGCCGGCGAGCGCCTGCGCGCGCCGGGCCATGTCGAGCTGAGCGCGATCTGCGTTCATCCCGAAGCGAGAGGGAAGGGCTATGCCGCTGCCCTGACAAGACGGCTGATGGGGCTCGCATTCGAAGGCGGCGAAGTGCCGTTCCTCCATGTCAGGCGGGACAATGTCGGCGCCATTGCTTTGTACAAGCGCCTGGGATTCGAAACGCGCCGCGAGCTCGTCGTGCTGTGGCGTCGGCCAAGGTAAGCGAGCAGGCCAATCGCGAGGGCTGGCGTGTCGTCTGGGTCGCCTTTGTCGTGGCGATGTTTGGTTGGGGCGTCGGCTTCTATGGGCCTGCGGTCTATCTGCCGGCCCTTCACCAAGCGCGCGGCTGGTCGGTCTCGACGATCTCGGCGGCGATCACGGCGCACTATCTTGTGAGCGCAGTTCTGACCACCGCCTTGCCCGAAGCCTATCGGCGCTACGGCGTGGGCCGCGTCACCGTCGCTGGCGCGATGCTTGCGGGCGCTGGAGCCCTTGCCTGGGCGAACGTGCTGCAAGCATGGCAGCTTGTCCCGGCGCTGCTGCTGAGTGGCGCGGGTTGGTCGGCGATGAGCGGCGCCGCGCTCAACGCAATCGTCGCGCCGTGGTTCGAGCACGACCGGCCAAAAGCGATCAGCACCGCCTTCAATGGTGCCAGTGCCGGCGGCATCGTTTTCGTGCCGCTGTGGACCGCCCTAATCGCGGACATGGGACTGTCGCTCGCGGCCCTTATCGTGGCCTGCGCCACCATCGCGATCGTCTGTCCGATGGCGTGGCATGCCCTGCGGCGTGGTCCTGGCGCTGTCGCGCCGAAGGCGCAGGTGCCGTTGTCGCGCCGATCGCTCCTTCGGCAGCCGGGCTTCGTGACGATTTCAGCCGCCTTCGCCCTGGGCCTGTTCGCCCAGATCGGCCTGTTCGCGCATTTGATCGCGCGGCTTGCGCCCGACTTCGGGTCGGGACTCGCCGCAATAGCGATCAGTGTGGTGACGCTCTGTGCAGTCCTGGGCCGCTCCCTGCTCGGATGGCTGCTGGGCGAGCGCGATCGTCGCCTCGCGGCTGCGGCCAATTTCCTGATGCAGGCGACAGGCTCGCTGCTGCTGGCGTTGGGCGACGGCATGGTGCCGCTCGCGGCGGGCTGCATGCTGTTCGGCCTGGGCGTCGGCAATCTCACCTCGCTGCCGCCCCTGATTGCCCAGCGCGAATTCCGGCCGGCCGATGTCGGCACGGTGGTCGCGCTGGTGACCGCCATCAACCAGGCGATCTTCGCCTTCGCGCCCGCCCTCCTCGGCGCTCTGCGCGATTTCACCGGCAACTATGCCGTGGCCTTCCTGACGGCCGCTGCCGCCCAGGTCGTGGCGGCAGGCGTCATCGTCCATGGCCGGCGTTTTCCCTGACCCGGAAAGGCCATTACCGCCTGCCTGGTGGCTGCTTATTCCACGATCGGCGGCGATCTTGACGGCAGCTACATTGCGGTGTTCCTGTCGCCGGCCGCTCTGCC
>JABCYT010000417.1 GCA_013290035.1 Alphaproteobacteria bacterium | reverse complement strand
GAGGCGCTTCGATGAGCGCCGAGGCGCTCGCAGCCCTTGCCGTAGCGCTGGGTGCCGGCTGGGCGAGCGGGCTCAATACCTATGCCGCCGTTCTGGTGCTGGGTGGCGCCGAGCGGCTGGGCCTGGTCAACTTGCCGCACGATCTGCAGGTGCTGGCCTCGCCCTGGGTGCTGGGCGTGGCGGCGATCCTGTTCGCGCTCAACTTCCTGGCCGACAAGATCCCCTATGTCGACAGCATCAACGACATGCTGCACACCTTCGTGCGCGTGCCGGCCGGCGCCCTGCTGGCCTATGGCGCCGCGACCGGCATCAGCCCCGAGGTCGCCGTCATCGCCGGCCTTCTGGGCGGCACCCTGGCGGCCGGCACCCACATCGCCAAGACCGGCTCGCGCGCGCTGATAAACACCTCACCCGAGCCATTCAGCAACATCGCCGCGTCGCTTACCACCGATGCCACCGTGCTGGGCGGACTGGCGCTTGCGATCGCCCATCCGATCACATTTCTGTGCCTGCTGGCGCTCTTCGCGGCCCTGCTGGTGTGGCTGCTGCCAAAACTGCTGCGCCTCGCACTCGCGCCGTTTCGCCGGATGGCCCGCAGCCGACAAAAGCCTTGACTCGGGCGCATGCCATCGACCTTGGTCGAAAAGACGAGCGCTTTCCTTCGTCGACCGGCGCGCTACACTGTCCCGCACATATGTTCATCCGCCAGAACATCCAGACCCTGCGGTTCTTCCGCACCACGCCGGCGATGCGCTGTCCGTATCTGCCGCACCGGCTGGAGACCAAGCTCGTCACCGAGCTGAGCGGGCCGGATGCGATCTCCCAACACGATACCCTGACCGATGCGGGTTTCCGGCGGTCGCATCATTTCGTCTACAAGCCGCTATGCGACGGCTGCCGCGCCTGCGTCCCCGTGCGCATCCGCGTCCGCGACTTCGAGCCAAGCCGCGCCCAGCGCCGCATCCTGCGCCGCAACGAGCATGTCCATGCGGTCGAGACTCAGCCACTGGCCACTGGTGAGCAATACGCGCTCTTTTCACGCTACGTGCTGACCCGCCATCGCGACGGCGACATGGCCGACATGGATTTCGACGACTATCGCGCAATGGTCGAGGAGAGCCCGGTCGAGACGGCGATCATCGAGTTCCGCGACGACTCGGCCGAAGGCCGGCTGGTCGGCGCCTGCCTGGTCGACTGGCTGTCGAGCGGCGTTTCGGCAGTCTACAGCTTCTTCGACCCCCAGCATCCACGGCGCGGACTGGGCACCCATATGATCCTGTGGCTGGCCGACGCCGCGGCGCGGCGCGGCCTGCCCTATGTCTATCTGGGTTACTGGATCGCCGATTCGAGCAAGATGGCCTACAAGCGCGCCTTCCGCCCGTTGGAGTTCTTCGGTCCCGAGGGTTGGACCGAGTTGCCTACCGCGTAGGCAATCGAGGCCAGGTGAAGCGACTTGACGCACCCCCGGCTCGGCCGCGACGATTCCGAGCGCTAGCGCGATTTCGCAGCCCGCGTTATTGAGAAGGCCTCCGTTTGCGAGAACGGGGGATCGACAACAAAAACTCGCACAGGGGGAGTGGGGATGCGCCTATTGCTGGGCTTCAGCGCGGTCGTCGACGCAATCAACGAAAAGATCGGGGTCGTCTGCAACTGGCTGGTGCTGCTGGCCTGCCTCGTCAGCGCCGGCAATGCCATGGTCCGCTACGCCTACGACATGAGCTCCAATGCCTGGCTCGAGGTGCAGTGGTACATGTTCGCGGTCATCGTCATGTTCGGGGCCGCCTATACGCTGAAGCGCAACGAACATGTCCGGGTCGACATCTTCTACATGACGCTCAGCCGGCGCGGCCAGCTGTGGATCGACATCCTGGGAACGCTGATCTTCCTGCTGCCGACCTGCGCGATCCTGGCGTGGCTGAGCTGGCCCTTCTTCATGCAGTCCTTCAACGTCAGTGAGCACTCCTCCAACGCCGGCGGATTGATCCGCTGGCCGATCAAGGCGGTCCTGCCGGTCGGCTTCGCCCTTGTGGCCCTGCAGGGAATCTCCGAACTCATCAAGCGCGTGGCCTTCCTCAACGACTATCCGGTCGACAGCCTCGAAGCGCACTACGAGAGGCCGCAGCAATGATCATCCCTCTCGAGTGGATGCCGCCGCTGATGTTCAGCGGCCTTGTTGTGTTCATGCTCATCGGCTACCCGGTCGCCTTCTCGCTGGCGGCCGTGGGGTTTTTCTTCGGCTTCATGGCGATCGATTTCGGCTATTTCACCATGCCGTTCATGCAGGCCATCCCGAGCCGCGTGTTCGGCAACATCCTGGCCAACGAACTGCTGCTGGCGATTCCTTTCTTCACCTTCATGGGCGCGATCCTGGAAAAGTGCGGGCTCGCCGAGGACATGCTGGAATCGATGGGCCAGCTGTTCGGGCCGGTCAGGGGCGGGCTGGGCTACTCGACCATCATCGTCGGCTTCATCCTGGGCGCCATCACCGGCACCGTGGCGGCCCAGGTCATCGCCATGGCCCTGATCACCCTGCCGATCATGATCCGCTACAAGTACAACATGCGCTACGCCACCGGCGTGCTCGCTGCGTCCGGCACGATCACCCAGCTGGTGCCGCCGTCGCTGGTCCTGATCGTGCTGGCCGACCAGCTCGGCCGCTCGGTCGGCGACATGTATCTCGGTGCCTGGGGCCCGTCGCTGCTGCAGATCGCGCTGTTTGCGATCTATACCTTCTATGTCGGCGTTGTCAGGCCCGATGACCTGCCCCCCGTGCCGCGCACCCTTTTCGGCATGCCGCTGCTGATCAAGTGCGCCTGGGGCATCATTCCGGCCGCAGTCCTGATCTTCCTCGTGCTGGGCACGATCATGATGGGCCTCGCCACGCCGACCGAGGCGGGTGCCATGGGCACCGTCGGCGCCATCGTGCTGGCGGTGGTGCGCAATGCGCCGCTGACCAAGTTCGACAAATGGACGTTCGGCTCGGGCTGCGCCGCCGCCGGCGTGGGTTTTGTGATCGGACTGGTGGACTTCAAGTCGATCCCCTTCCAGATCGCCTTCTCCGTGATGTTCGCCTCGATCATCTGGCTTTGCTGGCGAGCCTGGCAGGTCAGGGACCTGCGCGAGCTGATCGTGCAGGCCTTCCAGGCGACGATGCGCATCACCGCGATGGTTGCCTTCATCCTGGTCGGCGCGACCTGCTTCTCGATTACCTTCCAGGGCGTCAATGGCGGCCCGTGGGTCGAGCATATGCTGACCGGCCTGCCCGGCGGCGTCTGGGGCTTCCTGGTCGTCGTCAACCTGTTCGTGTTCTTCCTGGCCTTCTTCCTCGACTTCTTCGAGATCGCCTTCATCATCGTGCCGATGCTGGCGCCGGTGGCGCAAAAGATCCTCGAGCCGGTGGTCGGCCACGACGCCGCGCTGATCTGGTTCGGCGTCATGCTGTGCGTGAACGTGCAGACCTCGTTCATGCATCCGCCTTTCGGCTTCGCGCTGTTCTACCTGCGCAGCGTCGCCCCCAAGGAAGTGAAAAGCTCCGACATCTACTGGGGCTCGGTTCCCTGGGTATTCCTGCAGCTGATCATGGTGGTGATCGTCATCGCCTTCCCGCAGTCGGTGACCTACTTCCTCGACGCGCCCTCGACCGTCGATCCGAGCAAGATCAAGATCGAGCTCCAGGCCCCGCCGGAGGAAAGTGCGCCGCCGGTCTTCAAGTAGGACACCGCCCCGACCATACCGGCAAAAAAGCCCCGCCTGAGGCGGGGCTTTTTCTCTTTTTGCCGAAGCGGCGAGGGTCTAGCGACCTTGGGCTGACATCGAGAAATTGAAGTTGTCGAAGGTGTTCTCGGCGACGCGGAACCACAGGTTCTGGTCGGCGCGGAACGCCTTCAGGCTGTCGTAGATCTTCTTGAACTTCGGATCCTTGGCCGACAGCTCGTCATACAACCTGTACGTCTCGTTGAAGGAAGGCTCGAGAATCGCGCGCGAGAACGGCCGCAGCTCGGTGCCCGACGCCACGAGACGGCGCAAGGCGGCCGGGTTGCCGGCATCATACTTGGGCACCATCCATGCCGTCACGAGGCCCGCTGCCGTTTCGACCATCGCCTGATACTGCTTGGGAAGCTTCGCCCAGGCATCAAGGTTGATGTAAAGCGAGCCGCACGAGGCACCCTCCCACCAACCGGGGTAGTAATAATATTTGGCGATCTTGTTGAAGCCGAGCTTCTCGTCGTCGTACGGGCCCACCCACTCGCAGGCGTCGATCGTGCCTTTTTCCAGGGCCGGGTAGATGTCTCCGCCGGCGATCTGCTGCGGCACGATGCCGAGGCGCTGAAGGATCAGGCCGGCGAAGCCGCCGCAGCGGAACTTCAGACCCTTCATGTCCTCGACCGTCTTGACCTCCTTGCGGAACCAGCCGCCCATCTGGCCGCCC